>NZ_JBEUTW010000807.1:0-1419 GCF_040492675.1 Bacillus sp. AP50 | reverse complement strand
GTTCACCCATCTGAGTACTCAACGTACTACTGTCCCGAATAGCAATAACTACCGTATTGACCGTATGGGTACTTCTACCGTGAAGTCTCGTACTTCTGGTGTGGCGTTGGAAGACCAACGTGTTGCTAACGATAAACTGAACATCATCGTAGAAGTTGTTCTGTATATCCGTAACCCGATTGACTATCAAGATGACTGGACTGCTCCAGACCGCCTGACAGAAATGGGTCAGAACAACGGCTCTGAGTTCGCCAGCGTCTTCGATGAGGCTCACATCATTCAATTGCAAAAGGCGCGTAAATGGACTGCTCCTGCTCACCTGAAGCCTGCGTTCAATGACGGTATTGAAGTTGCTGCGAAGCTGGCTGCAACTGCCACTACCCAAGCTGCATTGGAAGCTAACGCAATTGCTCTGGAACAAGCTCACAAGAAAGCTGTGGAAACCTTGATTACCCGTAAAGTACCGTTGAGCGGTATGGTAACTCTGGTAACTCCCGCTGTGTTCTCTGAGCTCACTCATCACCCGAAACTGCTGAACGCAGACTTCGCCAGCAACAACGGTGATTTCGCTGACCGCCGTGTAGCTCGCATGAACGGTATCAACATCGTAGAGTGCGTAGCATTCCCGACTGTGGTTGGTACTTCTCTGGCTGGTGGTCATCACCAGTTGAGTACTGCTGCGAACTCTTATGGTTTCGATGCAACAGCAGAAGACCTGAAAGGTGAAATGATTGTGTTTGACAAAACCAAAACTTTGGTGACTGTCGAAGCTAAACCGTTCACCAGCACTTTCTGGGATGACAAGTCGAACTTCAGCAACGTTCTGGACTGTTATGCTATGTACACCGTTGGTGTGCGCCGTCCTGATACCGCTGCTGTGGTAACTGTTACCCGCGCATAAGGAGGGTATATGGCACTCGTGTACACTATTCAGAGTGCCGCTTTGGATGCAGGGGCTAGCGCCTCTGCTCCTTTAGCCGAAGCTAAGGTTATTCAACCTGCTAAGGCAGCGAGCACAGAGAGTACCTCCAAGGCTAAGACTGAAGTTCTAGCAACTGAGGACACTAAAGACACCGAGGACAAATAATGCCTAAGATAGCTGAGTTCTCATGGGAAGAGTTGGAGTACAGCACAGGCGGCTCAGGTGGTACAGGCGGTACTGGAACCCCAGGGCTCGCAGCTACTATTAAGGTAGGTACTGTTGTATCTGGTAACACAGCAAGCGTTACTAATGTAGGTACATCAAATGCAGCTGTATTTAATTTTGTTCTACCCAAGGGTGCTGATGCGGACACATCAGTAATCCAGAGTTTGCAGTCAACTGTACAAAACGTTCAAAATACACTTAAGAGTGTAGATAAGTACTCTGAATACGAAGAACTTTATGTAGCGTTCAATGTTTCAGAACTACCCGGGAAC
>NZ_JBEUTW010000806.1:0-1214 GCF_040492675.1 Bacillus sp. AP50 | reverse complement strand
AACCAATTGCTTCATGATTTAAAAGTCCAGTACAAACAAGGCGATGTTTGGTTACTTTATGCTGATTATCAAAACGAAGGCTATACGCACACGGAAATGAAATTGTGGAAAGGCAGTAGTCAGATGAAGCCAAACACTAAGTGGACGCAAAAAGGGCACATTTTTATTTATCAATTTTTGAAAAAACACGACGTTTACCCAACAATTGAAACTCTTTTTGAAAATGAGGCCTAATCATGGAAATCACAGTAAAGGTTTACCGCAAAGACGGAACGCCTATCAAAGCCAATGAGCAGACAGGCGAGCTACTCGAAAGTGTCTGTATTCCACCAGAAATCTATTGCCGAATTTTGAACGGCTTGAATGGCGGTAAGGTGGAGTTTGAGCCGATTGAGGAGGAATCACTATGTACTGGCTAGTCGGCGGTTTGATAGTCGCCATACTCGCTTGTTTGGCAATGATATCCGAGAGGAGGAATAAGGATTGAAAAAAGCATTTGATGCCATCGTAGTGATGGCAAGCTTGGCAATATTTGGCACGGTGATAGCATTCTTGGCTACCCAATCACTAAATGCAGCGCTGATTTTAACATGGGCGCCAGTAGCCATTGGCGGAAGTTATGCTATCGGCAAGGCGAAAGGGGGAAACCAATGATACGACATACTGGAATCGGGAGAGTAACCGAGATGGTTGGCTTTACCCGCAACTTAAAAACATCGGCCGCTCGGCAGTCCATCGACAGTGACGTGGAAGATGGTGACACGGTACTGATTTACGACAATATCGTCGGCACCGTAATCCGCAAGCTAAAGTGTAGTGCGGTAGTTGAGTTTGACGGTGAGCGCACGGTAATTAGTTTGGATTACATTAAAAAACTGACTCCGCCAGCAAGCATTGAGTCAGTAAGAAAATATCTATTAAGGTGATGATACCACATGAAACTAAAAACTGACAATTTTTGCCAGCTTGTCTTATCGGACGAGGCGAAGCTCGGAAACATATCCGTAGCCGGAAATCTGGTCTTTGAGTTTCTGCCAAATGGCAATGTCTCAATCTATCAAACGTCCGACAATCCAAAAACAGAACAGCTATTAGATGCAGCGCAAGACAGCGTTGAAATCGATTCCGAGGAGCTGATTGTCGCACTAGAAATCATCATCGGAAAACTAAAGGAGGAACTAAAACATGGCAACGCTATACGATCTAACCAACTC
>NZ_JBEUTW010000805.1:0-1230 GCF_040492675.1 Bacillus sp. AP50 | reverse complement strand
TACTTTCGTTTCCTGTATTTCTGCTATTTCTTCTTTTACAACTACAGGTTCTGGAGTAGCGTCTTGTACTTTCACTTCTACTCGTTTTGGAATAATAATTTCTTCCTGTCCTTCTAGCTGTGCTAACACTTCTTTCGCACGAGCGATTAGGCTATCTGGAAGCTCCGCAAGTTGCGCAACGTGAATTCCGTAACTTTTGTACCGGTACAGTTAAATGAAATGTACATTGTTACAGTGCCCCTTAAAATTTACAATCAGCATATATTATTTAAACTTATAAATTTTTAAGGGGTGCTAATTATGACAAGTTTACAAAATCAGCTTTTCACAAGATTAAATCTTAAAAAACGTAATGAAGTAACGTTTGAAGAATTACCTACTATACTCTTTTCATTTGCACACACTATACCATTTGAGAATTTAGATGTTATAGCACGAAATACGAATCAAATCTCTCTGGAAAACTTACGAGAGAAAATTTTAACTAGTTCCCGTGGTGGACTTTGCTACGAATTAAATACTCTTTTTTACTATTTCTTAAGAGACTGTGGCTATGATGTACAACTGGCATTAGGTACGGTTTATAAAAACGATATAAATGCATGGGCACTTGAGGATGGCCATATAACAATTATTTTAACTTATGATAATGTACAGTATTTAATTGATGTAGGTATAGCTTCGTTAGTACCTCTTGTTCCTGTACCTTTTACTGGTAAGTCTGTTTCTTCAAAAAATGGTTCGTACCGGGTGAGACGAAAAGATACGAGTAAGGGAAATTATGTTTTAGAAAGAATAGATACTGATGGAGAATGGAAAGTTTGTCATGCTTTTTATAAACATAATATTGATGAGATAATAGTAAACGATGTTCAAAGAAGAGTGATAGAAGATGAGAAGTCTATTTTTAATAAAGGACCAATTGCAGTAAAGTTGACGAACTCCGGTCATATTTCATTAACGAATACAAGTTTAACTGAAGCTATTCGTGGGGAAAAAACTAAGCATGAAATTACAGAAGATCAATATAAAGAGTTTTTATATACTTTATTTGCTATTAAGTTATGAATAATAAAGATAGCCGGTTCTTATTCAGAAGCGGCTATCTTTATTATTTTTGGTGTAAATGGTTTTCTTCTAATATGTTTCGGAAACTGCGGTATAGTTAGTGTTTTTAATGTTTTCTCAGCTTCTTCATATGTATGAAAAATTGGTTCTTTTCCATCATCC
>NZ_JBEUTW010000804.1:0-1031 GCF_040492675.1 Bacillus sp. AP50 | reverse complement strand
GGTGTGGACGATATCGAATCAGAAAAAATCAACGGTATCGAATTATTAAGTGGAGCTACAACCGAAGATGAGTACAAGCATATTAAAAAGCATAACCTGGCTTATTTTCTTGATGGTGTTTTTGCCGATAACGAACGAAACGATAAAAACTATCAAGGTGGCAAACGCCTAATCGCAATAGACGTGGATGACGGAGAGTATGAACGGTCCTACATCGAGCAAAAACTGGAGATGCAAGGTCTTTTCGGGCTAGTCTATCCAACAGCTAAATATTACTACGATCAATCAAAACGTTGGCGTCTCGTTTTAATGGCGGATGCTGAAATGGCATCAAAAGAACAGTATCGAGAAGTTGTAACCGGAGTCGCTGCCATGTTGGATATTGAAATTGATGAAGCGAGCAAAAAAATATCGCAATTGATGGGATATCCACTACGACTTTCAGACGTCAGCACTGTAATTGGTAGCGCGGTCAACGTAGCTCAATTCCAGCCTAAGCCTAAGCCAAAACCAAGCGACAAAGTGGTGGATTTTTCAAGCTCCACGAAATCGCTTATTGATTTTAATCACGAGCAAGCTAAATTGCTCAAATCTGTCTTGCAAAACGGTGCGCCTGTTGGCAGTCGAAACGAGACCTATCGTCAAGTCTATTTGTACCTAAAAGATACGCTAGAAAACCCTGATTTAGTCAATTGGCATCAAGAGGCTGCCGATCTAATCGAATTAACAAAAGCACAAGCTGAAATCGACGGATTGCCGAGAAAAGAAGTGGAGTTGATTTATCGATGAATTTAGATTTTACAAAAGCTTTATCAGAGAATATCGAACGAACCTTCACCTATGCTTATTCAAAAAATACAGGTAGGTACGAAGGATCATTGAACCAATATGATCCAATCGAATTTTTTCAACGACAGTTAGAGGTTGCTAATCCGTTCAAAGTGTTTATGGAGCTTGATCGTCATGTGTTTTTAAATGCTAAAAAAGAAATTCAAAAATACAAAATCCGCTACACGGACAACCAAGAACGA
>NZ_JBEUTW010000803.1:0-1044 GCF_040492675.1 Bacillus sp. AP50 | reverse complement strand
GCCTAACGAAGTAAAGAAGCTACGTATAGATGAAATGACTCCACCAATTGCTGAACCTGCAGTTGAAATTGCATTTTTTATATTAGACCATGCACTACTCATTATTCCGCTCAAACCACTTCCAGCACTGCCCATATTTGCGAACAGTCCGATAGCAGTTCCTATCCATTGAGCAACTGTCTGCAAAACTGGTGCAATTTTTTGAAAAACACCAACTAAAAAATCAACAACAGGAGTCAATGCTTGAATAATGATTTTGATTGCATCGAACGTAGCCGATACACCCATCAAAATACCTTTGAGTACGCCACCTAAAAATGCCCCCAACACTTGAAACGCTGGCATCAGTGCACCAGACAACGTTGTCAGTAACGGTTGAGCTGCATTCCACATGCCAACCAACGAACTCACAACACCATCGAATGCCGGTTTAACGATTGCTGCCATTGTACTGATACCCGCTTGCAAAGCTGGCAAAATATTACTGATTAATGCTTGTATGCCGCTAAAATCAAGACGAGAAAATCCATTAATGAGCGTCTCGATAAATGGCGAAACTGACGAAACAATCGTTTGAAATAATCCTGGTATTTGACTAAATGCCGTTTGAAAACCTTGAATGATAGGTGAAATCACTGTTTGAATTTTACTCAATATACCAGATGCTCCGCCGCTTATTCCGATACCAAGACTGTTCATCAAGTCGGTACCTGCACTTAAAAATTGAGGTGCAGCAGCTTGAAAAAAGGTTGAAATTGCTCCCGGCAAACCTTTGATTACATTTGTCACCATCGGAATGAGATTGCCAAATAAAAATGTAGACGTTGTTTCTGCTAGTGCATTTAAGGCTGGCTTGATATCTTGACCTAGTGATAAACCACCCAAGACGTTGGACCATGATGATTTCATCGAAGCAAACGACCCGCTAAATGTGCTCGCGGCTTCTTTAGCTGTCGTCCCAGTGATATCAAGTTCCTTTTGTACAACATGAATAGCACTGTACACATCATTTAGATTACTCATATCATACTTCACGCCAGACAA
>NZ_JBEUTW010000802.1:0-1203 GCF_040492675.1 Bacillus sp. AP50 | reverse complement strand
AAATAGCTTATTGTATGCTAAGACGTATTGCAGGAGTAAGTAATTATTCTATATAATGACAATTTAATAAAGGAATGCACTTTATTTTGAAATAACAATCACAATAGAGGTGATTACCATAGGAAGAAATATCATCTCAACAAAAAAGGAGATATGGTAATTTGCAAAAGAGTGAGAGTGTAGCTGGGAGTAATGAGATAAAATTTAGTAATTACTTTAAAAAAAAATTTGGAAAAGATGTACTTGAAGGGAAATGCACATTTGAAACCTTGGATAAAAATGTATCTATATCTGTAGATAATTCACTGAAATTAGGAAATAAAGAAATTCTTATAGAAATTGATTCGGGTAATATGGCGAAACTAATAGTGGGACAATATGTATTGTTGAACGAATTATATAAGAATAGGGATAAAGAAATATTATTTCTGATTATTCATTTTTATAAAAATCAAAAAGGAAAAGAGTATAACCCAATACGAACAGAGCGAAATTTATCTCTTGTTTCCGAGAGTATATATGGGAATGAGGCTATTAAATACAAAGTATTTAACCAGAGTAGTTTTAAGGAGTTGTGTCAACAGTGTAAAAGTATTGAGGATTTTGTTAATTATTTATATCTTTAACCGAATGTATCAATGAGGAATAGTAAAGGTTTCGTTATTAATAAGGAAGATGGTGTTGTTAAATGGCAATTTTTCAGTCGGAAGTTACTAAAGAACAAATTTGCAGTTTAATTGAAAGTGAAGGTTTTAAAGAATTTCATGCATTAATAAGAAGAGAGTTTGATATTGATGATATAGAATATGAACTTTTACATAGAGATCAAGTTCATGCGAGAGATGGCTATGTTGATACATCAATAAATGCTAGAGTAATAATTGATCATTGGGAGAAAATAACAGAAGTTGTTTTAGTAGTAGAAGGATTAATGCAATTGATTAATTCTAAGTTCTCAAAAGTACCAGGTATATATTTTAAAAGAGTAATTGAATTAAGTATTAAATTTGCATTAGTGCATGAATTGGTTCATGTGCAACAATTTAAAAGTGGAAAATTAACTAAGGAAAAATTGGAAGAGATGAAGTTGAAATAGAAGCAAATACTATCGCTAAGGAAGTCATGGGTAGAAATAATGAGTTCGATAAAAGGATTATTAGATTTTTAACATCAAATGATTCCATAGACAATGATAATTTGCAT
>NZ_JBEUTW010000801.1:0-1126 GCF_040492675.1 Bacillus sp. AP50 | reverse complement strand
GGGTAGGGGTGTGTATCAAAAGGTGTACCTTTTGGGAATGTTAAATTTTATATTTTTATAAACTTAATACCATATTAAGGTGATAGTAGATTGTAAGAGTGATAATAGGTGTAGATTTAAAATAAAATTCGATTATTTATAATAAAGATAGATAATTTGTAATAAAGATTGATAAAAGAACCTGTGTTGATATGATCTTAGGGTCATCCAAATTGCGTGACCTCATTGATAAAAATAAATAGGTTAATCATTCGACACTTTTATTGAAAGGAGAGAGAATTATGTTTTTTATAGCATATTTGCCTATTTTTTTGTACTTATTATTAGAATTTTATAGAAGTTCACCTGTTAAAGAAGAAAAACAAAATAGTGGTTCTAGTTTTTTTATCGGAGCAGTTTTAGCCTTGATGATAACCATTCCAGAGATTATGTATTTCTTTACAATAAATAAGGTTAATTCATTTCTGTTTTTGGGTGTTATTGTTGGGCTAATTGGTGTATGGATTAGATTTTCTTCAATGAATACATTAGGGCGATTTTACAGTAGGAACGTCGGAATGCAGGGAGAACATAAGTTAATTCAAAGCGGTCTGTATAAATATATTCGCCATCCTGGTTATTTAGGTTCTTTTCTGACCTTTTTAGGGTTTGCTATATCTTCATCTTCGTTCATTGCCATTATCATAAATATCTTTTTATTTTTTCTTGCGTATTCGTATCGTATAAAAGTTGAAGAGAGAACCCTTGTTACACTATTTGGTGAACAATATAAACAATATCAGTCCAAGACTTGGCGAATTATTCCGTTTCTATACTAGAAATTATAGGAGAAAGTTCAAAATAAGTTACTAAAGTCATTTTTCCTTATTCAGCTAACGGGTGCGTTAGTTCCAAAAAATAAGATGATTCCCTTGTATTTTTACACTCCTTTAAATAATCTAAACCTATGTTATTTAACATCTATTATATTAGAAAATTGCAGTTTTATCTTGTTATAAAAAGCATCGGTACATAAAACAGCGCTATTTGGTGGATCAATATTAACAACAGTCATATAGCTAGAGAGTAAATAGCCATCTTCATAATATGTAATTAGTATTTCTTCTTCAGATAATAAGGAACATAA
>NZ_JBEUTW010000800.1:0-1147 GCF_040492675.1 Bacillus sp. AP50 | reverse complement strand
TTCCATGCATATGGAAAAGGTAATAAAGAGTTATATTACTGACATAGATGCAAGAGAGTTTAAAGAATTTGATGATGAATTGGATGTAGATGTAGTAAAAGTAGAAAAGAAAGATTCAATTATTCTACTTTAAATACTAGTAAACAAATCCTGCTCGTTATATCGATCAGGATTTGTCATTTTTTCATGTAAATAAGGATATCCTTTGTCAAGTATCTTTTCGTTTACATATTTACTTTATGTGCAGACAGGATTAATATGTTTTTTAGAAATACAAAAACTATTTCATATGGAAAAACGATTTTTATTAATTGAAAAAATTTGAAAGGAATGGGGAATTGTGAAGAAATTAGATGTGCTCTTAATGCTACTGAGCGGCCTCTTTCCAATTGCAGGACTTACAAAGCAAATCCCTCTAGAACAATCTATATATATTGGAGGGCTTTTATTTTTTACTAGTTTCGGTAGTTATTTTGCTAAAAAGATGTATTCACGTATATGCAGTTGGATAGCGTATGCGCCATTTATAACATTACTGTTAGTTATTTGGCATCAAGATATTTCAACAAGCTCAATCATAGCAAATGCGAAAATTGCTGCATGTGTCGCGTTAATTCCATGTTTATTCCGTTTTCGTACATATGGACTTACTTTGGGCTTATTCTCATTATGGGCCGCTTTACTATGGGATATAAAAGAAGTACAGTCGTTAGTCATACTTGAACGCATAACGAGTTTAATGACAAGCCATTATGTATATATATTACTATTAATTGGAGGACTTGTAATAGGAGGATTACTTGCGATGTTCATTCACCGCAAAGAGAAAGATAATAATAAAGAAAATATAAATCTACTTGGACCAAAAAAGAAACGCAAAAGATTATCATTTAAGATTCGTCTTCCAAGATTACCGAAATTAAAGATGAAACTATTTAAGTTTGGTGGGAAAGAATCTAAAAGTAAAATGCCAGAAAAAATCCATGAATATAAGTACGAAGAACCAGTTGCAACATATGAAATGACAGAGAAAATAGATCCATACAAAGAAAATGCAGTTCAAGGTCAAACAAGGATGGAACGCCGAAGAAATAGGTATAATGCATAATGAAGTTTAATAACCCCGTAATGACTTATCTTAATATTG
>NZ_JBEUTW010000799.1:0-1035 GCF_040492675.1 Bacillus sp. AP50 | reverse complement strand
GTTATCTATCCAAGCCGCGTTACAAGCAGCTATTGTGGTTGTAGTAAGTATTTCTATAGCAGATAGTGAAAAGGCAGATAAAATAACACAAGAATTGTTTCAAAAATCATCTATTAAACAAATTAATAGACAAAAAACATTTATTAAAAATTCCAGAAACGTAACCGTAACAACTACTGATACAGATATTGCAGTGAATATTCAAATTCTTCTTCAAATTTTATTAGCGTTACTAGTTAAACTAAACATTTTATAAAGTGTCTATCCTATTTATATTTAGCTATAAGGGTTCACTCTAAGTAAATATTTTTTGTTGTAATATGTGGTACAAGCTTGGACTTTCTCATTATGACTGAATTAATATTCAAGATTGATGGGAAATTAAGTGTGGAAAACTACACAATAACAAAGGTGAACCTATTATTTAACAGTGAATAAAACTTATATATGTGAAGTAAAGGAAAGCTGTCTTCGTATTAGAAGACAGCTTTTTGATTTTATTAGTAAAAAGCCGTGAAAATAAAAGATTAAGTTACTTGTCCAAGCATTTTTTATTTAAATACATATAATGCTGGTAGTTAATCTAAATTTTTATAGAAAACTGATAGGAGTGAATATTGTAAATGGATGATTTAAATAAATTTTCTTCCTTTAAGTTTGATAAGGATCAAAAGAATATAATTATAGACCTTTTACTCTCAGATATTTTTAATAGGCATGGGATAAATGAAGAAAAACTAAAAAATTTATCGCCAGAAAAAAAGCAGCAAATTAAAAGTATTGTTTCTGAAATACAATCACAAGTTAATAATTATTTAGATTGAAAGGGGGTGAATGTATGAAAAAAACATGTCATTCAGATGAAAATAAAAGGTGGAGTGCATTAGACTCCTCAAATCCTCATCCATCTTTTAAAAATGCTACCGTTTCAGAAGCTGCAGCACAAGAAAGTAAAACTTACCAAATTTCTGAAGAATCTATTACAATAGTTGATTCAGCAGATGTAGAAGTTACTACTACAGATACAAAAGCTGC
>NZ_JBEUTW010000798.1:0-1101 GCF_040492675.1 Bacillus sp. AP50 | reverse complement strand
TTAAAGTGGTTCAAGTCGGAGGAAAGCACCTTAGGGTGTCTTCCTCCGACTTGAAATTCATAAAATTCCTATGTAATTAAAATGAAATTTTATACATTTCCATCAAACAAACTACTAATTATTTTCTTGATTTAATTCCATTTCCTTAGTTTCCAAATAATCCATGTACTCATGCCAATCATTAAAACTTAGCTTATCTTCTTTCCCTTCTAACAACTCCAACGTCTCTCTTGCCTTTTTTAAATCTTCTACGTACAAATAAGATACTCCTAATATATAAACAAAATCATTTTGTAAATTCCTCTTATCTTTTAAAATATTAATTATTTCATTGTATTTAGGATTTTCACTACTAAACTCTAAATATACTATATATTCTTCAACATCTTTAACTTCAAATACATATGGATTTTCTTGCTGTTGTTTTTTTATTTCTTGAAGCAAATCAATACTTTTTTGAATGTTTTGCTCCTCACCAATATCCACTAACACTTGAGCTAATAAATATTTACAAAATGTATCATCTGGGTTATCGACTAAACTACTCTCAAAACATACTTTTGATTTTAATAAATCTCTTTTTGTACCTTTATAAAATACCATCCCCGCTAAAACCTTATCCTCAAAAATTTCTAAGTAATCATCATTATCCAAATTATGCTTAGTTCTTATCTTATCGTAATCTTTTTGTTCTAAATTTCTTAATGCAAATATCCATTCTTTCCCTTCATATATCTGTTCCTTATATTCCACAAGGATTGCAAATACTCTTTCAAATGTCAAAAATATAGTAACTGTTAAAAATAGCAAACTTATGGAACCTTGTGTTTTATTTTGTAAAATATTCGAAATTACAATAGGTATAAACACTATAAATACGACAAATCTTTTCGCTCTAATACTATCTTTATTAAAACTTGAATACGTAATTAAAATAACAAAAATAGCTGTCCAAAAAAACAAAATCTCCAATATATGGGCTACAAAGAAAGTATCTGGCACCATTGCATATGTAATAAATAATGTAACAAAAATAAAAATTGGCCCTATAATAACTAAAGATTTTTCTATTTTTAAATTTATAACTACTAAACGTAATAT
>NZ_JBEUTW010000797.1:0-1026 GCF_040492675.1 Bacillus sp. AP50 | reverse complement strand
GTTTTATATAATTATAAAGCAATCATCAAAATAAAATCTCCACTAGAGTAAATTTATTGTTTTTTTGCGGAAATTATTATGCAGCTAAGAAAACTGTAGTTTATTGAATTAGAAATATATTAGAATTTACTTGAAGAAAGAGAGAGGGAATAAAATGAATATAGTGCACTTACGTCCTAAACAGCGGTCTAAGTACCGCATTATGCTAGGGAAGTGGTATTACTCTACAAAGAGGTACATTCAGTGGTTGGCAGACGGAAAAACATATGCAAAAAGGTTCCAACAAGAAAAGCTACCTTGTACAGCAATTCAGCACCGAACGATATTACTTCGTAAGCTCAAAAATGTAGATATGTGGTATCAACAGAATAAGGTTGTTAATTTGAAAATTGCTGTTAAAAAACTAAATGGTATCGTCATTAGACCGGGAGAAACATTTTCT
This sequence comes from Bacillus sp. AP50, assembly GCF_040492675.1. NCBI lineage: Bacteria > Bacillati > Bacillota > Bacilli > Caryophanales > Bacillaceae > Bacillus > Bacillus sp. AP50. The sequence continues at coordinate 584 of NZ_JBEUTW010000797.1, read as the reverse complement.
TACTGGCGTTTAATAGGTAAGCCAACGAGGAAAAAAGGGTATGTAGAAGGTATGGTATTACATTACGGATCTTTTCAAACAGGTATTGGAGGAGGTCTTTGTCAGCTTTCGAATTTAATATATTGGATGACTTTACATACACCACTGACAGTAACAGAACGATATCGTCATAGCTTTGATGTCTTTCCTGACTCTAGGCGCACTCAACCGTTTGGGAGTGGGGCGACTTGTTCCTATAACTATTTGGATTTACAAATTAAAAATGAAACGGACCAACTGTATCAACTTCACCTTTATATGACAGATGAACATTTAGTTGGTGAATGGAGAACAGTCTATCCGCAACTTTATCAATATGAAGTGTATGAGAAAGAACACTCAATTCAACCTGCATACTGGGGCGGTTATATACGACATAATGTGATTCAACGTAAAGTATATAATCAACAGAAACAGTTAATAGAAGATCAATATGTAACAGAGAATCACGCTATAATGATGTACGAACCACTATTAGCTTGTAATAATGAGAATAGTGAGTAATATGGTAATCCATAGATTAAATAGTATAGAAAATATTTAAT
>NZ_JBEUTW010000796.1:0-1229 GCF_040492675.1 Bacillus sp. AP50 | reverse complement strand
CTTACAAGTAGCCTCCATCTGTTCACTCGATAAATCTATATTTTCTTCCCCCTTTAGATCATTCTACTTTTTCCATCGCAACCTATTAACTTCTCATAACGACAGTTAGTATGCAGATTCAACAAATAGGAGGATTTAAAAATGACAAAAAACAAGTTACTACAGACATCATGTTTCAATTTGAACACTTTAAATCGGGACCCATACTTTGATTCATTACATCAACCTTATTTCTTAAAATTAACCAACAGTCTTTTCTTTGTTAATAGAGTTGGGGTGAATTAAAGTGCCTTCCCAAAGATATATTGACCTTAGAGAAGATAATTTACCTGACTTGCATAACAATGTGTTATTGAAAGCTTGCCAAGAGGATCCTGATTTACTCTCTGAACTTTTATATGAAAACAAAGAATTTCTCTTCTCAATCATTGCTCACTACAAAGGAAGCATTGAATCCCTAAAAAATAAATTCAACGTGGATGAAGAGGAGTTACTTCAACACGCTTATATAGCTGTTATTACAGCTATTAGAGATTTTGATTTTAATAAAGGAATTAAGTTTACAACTTATATTTATCGGCCAATTATATGGGAAATTAACCAATTGCTCTATAATGATTCTAGACTAGTACGCTTAAGTCGAAGTGCAGTAGATCTACTCAAACAAATGGAGAAAGTTGAAAATGAACTAGGTTATTTCCCAAAAACTGAAGAATTAGCAAAATTACTTGATGTTACTGTAGAGCGCATTGAAAATGTTCTTCGATTCGCTTCAGAATTAACTTCTTTAAATTCACTTGAAAGCTTTGAACCCGAGGATTACTCAATAGGTTATGAAAGTAAAGTAATGGATAAAATCTATGTAGAAAATCTACTTAAAAACTCCGATTTATCCGAATTTGAAACTCAAGTGATCAATCTTATTATGGATGGTAACAATAACTCACAGATAGCAAAAAAATTAAATGTCTATCCAATGACAGTTAATCGTGCTTTAAACCGTATAAAGAATAAATTAGATAACAACTTTGAGTCAAAACGATTGTCCAAATATGAAAGTGAAATTGGACTAATTGCAGAAGAAATGATCGAATTAAACTGCATAATGAATATAGAACAACTCAAAGATTTATTAGATGTATGTGGTTACACTATAAGCAAGTATAGCTCTCGGGTTTTATATTATATTCGTCAACAAGCTATAAGTCGCTTAGATCAAAACCTATCTG
>NZ_JBEUTW010000795.1:0-1323 GCF_040492675.1 Bacillus sp. AP50 | reverse complement strand
TACTCACTACTAGATTTTAGACATCAATATTTAATTGATAGCTTAAGTATTTCTAAAGATAGCTTTAAACAAAGTGATGCTTACAAAACTCCTACAGACGATTTCCTTTCATACTATTATCACTTCTTTAAAGCCATTCATTCCAATGTTACCGGCAATCATAGCCTTGCAAAAATACATTACGATAAAGCTGAATACCTATTAGAAACAATTCCTGATGAGATTGAACATGCTGAATTCCATTATGAGTTGGCCATTTTCTATTGTCATACACATAAATCGATTTTATGTATTAATCATGTAATGAAAGCTAAAGATATATTTTCAAAACATCCTGGGTATGAATTGAAAGTTGCCTTCTGTAATAACCTATATGGATTAGCATGTACTCATTTAAAGGAGTGGGAATTAGCTGAGGAACACTTTATCTCGGCTATGGATACATTCCAAAAAGAAAATTTAGAATACAATATTTTGATTGTTCGTCACAATCTAGGATTTATGTATGCTACACAGAATTTATCCGAGGTAGCATTACGTTATTTATCTGAAGTTAATCAGAAGCTACCTAGCGATTATAAAGCTGTTTTTATTGAAGCTAGGGAACATTATAAATTAGGAGAACATCAAACTGCTCAAGAATTAATAAAAAAAGGCCTGCAGCTTTCTACTCAATTGGGAATTGAGGGCTATATACATCACTTTAAGATTTTAGAAAAAATGAATCTAAATAGTTGTGCTACTGATATAGAAAAAACTGTTTTAGAAGGAATTTCCTATTTTGAACGCGAAGAACTATATGAGTATATAAATGAATATACTGAAAAGTTAGCAACCCAATTTTACAAAGAAAATAATCATAAAAAAGCCAGCTATTACTTTTATGAAGCTAGTAAAGCCAGTGAAAAAAACTTTAAAAAAGGAGCATTAAAATGAAAAAATTAGCGGTTAGCTTACTGGGTATCTTAATTGTTGTAACAGTAACTTTTGGATCAAATCCTTCAACAAGCACTCAAAGTACTGTAAATATTATTAAATATTCACATGGACATACTGGATAATGAAAGGAAGGATTACCCCTTCCTTTTTTATATTTTAGAATGTTAAACGTATCCCCTCTATATCTATCTATAAAAATTTAAGAAATAAATAATTCAAAAGGTAAAATAAAAATACTACAATTAAAAACTTCCATTTGTTTCTTTTCGTTGGTTTTCCAGCATGTTGTATATAAAAAAATAAAGCAATACCTGCTATAGTAATTAAAAACATTTGATAGTAATCCATCATCTGTAATACCCCCTCCATACAAAAAATAAGAAG
>NZ_JBEUTW010000794.1:0-1225 GCF_040492675.1 Bacillus sp. AP50 | reverse complement strand
CACTAATATATCAAGCTACTCAATAGAAACAAAATAATAAAAACTAGGATAAAGGAACGAATGAAAGTATGTATGGGCAAATTTACTCTCAAAATAATGACTTTTCTTTCGTCGAGAATCTTTTGAAAATTCATAAGAAAAATGATATAGATTCAGATGAAACTTAATTCCAATAAAATAAAAAGTAAGAGTATTCTTCTATAGATTTATCAAGGGGGAAAAAGATGACTGAAGATATTAGGGATATATTAAAGGCAATGAATGACTATAATTTAATTAGTATTTACGGTGTGTGGCTAGAGGAATTGAAAGCTAGGGGAATGATTAGAACTAATAATGTTATTGGTGAACTCGGTGAATACTTAGCTATTAAATATTATAAGGAAAACCCTAAACTACCTAAACTTCAAGCTGCACCAACAGGAACCCAGAATATTGACGCAATAAGTATCAACGGAGATCGATATAGTATTAAATCAACAACAGGAAAAGTAACAGGTGTCTTCTATGGATTAAATGAACCGGATAGTGAAATTGAAGAAAAACAAAAATTTGAATATGTAGTAATAGTTGTTTTCAATAAAGATATAACATTAAATTCTATTTATGAAATTACATGGGAAAACTTCTTGAATCATAAACGTTGGCATAGCAGAATGAGGGCTTGGAACTTATCTATTAGCAAAGCACTTTTAGAAGATTGTATAAAGATTTTCTAACAAGGTTGCAAAGACTCAACAATACCATCAACTGTTAATTAGGGGCGGCTTTATGCCGTATAATATTTGGGTAGAGGAAATTATGGAAGCCTTGATTAAATTGGGTGGGAATGCTTCTTTAGTAGCTATTTATAATATAGTCGAAGAAAATGGTAAGACTGATTTATCAAAATATATCGACTAGAAATCAAAGATAAGGAAAAATGCATATCTACATTCTATCGATACTGATATTTTTAATTATACTGTTGGTGGAGAAATGGATCTTTCTATTCCATAGTTGGGAAAGGTAAAGGGATTTTTGGATTACGAAATTTCAAAAAAACAATTCAAATGATGATGCCGCTGAAACTGTTGAGAAGAAAAAGAGCTTAGATTCCTTTTAAATTAAGGTTTCTAAGCTTCTTTTAATTATTCCCATTCAATAAAAGTTTAATTCTATTATAACAAGAATTACTTTTAAATAAGGTCTTTATATGAAATTACGTTATTAAACAAAACTAAAA
>NZ_JBEUTW010000793.1:0-2678 GCF_040492675.1 Bacillus sp. AP50 | reverse complement strand
ATACAGTACTTAGAGAACTATGGATTACTTCAAAGTTTTGAGGAATTTTCAGAATCCTTCTTCAGTGATTCAAAAAGGATATTTTCGATTGGTATGCAACCCATATTTGATTATATTTTTGCACTTAGATTATATGAAAGTGGACATAATTATGATGACATGAAAATACCTGGGCAATTCCTGAAACAAAATGGTGTAATAATGATGCTTGCAATTTTGTTAATGGAAGAATATTCATATCTTCTATCAAAAAATAGCTGTATAAAACAAGCTTTTTCAGATTCGAAAAGATTGTCTTTAACATGTTTTACTTTAGCTAATGTTTCTATTACTGCAGCTGAAAAATATAAAGAATATATCGCTGAAGTAATGCGAATAGATGCTGAACATTTAAAGAAAATTGTTAATTCTTTAATTAAAGTAGTATCTCGGGTTAAAGGGCATCCACTTGGTAGTAAGATGTTACATGATTATATGATGGAGTTCAGCCTACCTGCTGAAAGAGATATAATTTGGTCCGTCCCAAGTAACATAGTGTATGGTATTAATGAAAAGTGGGTTTCTAGTATTTCTATTCAGTTAGACCATGAAACTTTCCAATTAAAAGCCGATGATTCTTTCGATGGTTTACCATTAATTTATGCATGGTTATTAACAACTGTAAATAATTCAGAAAGAGTAAGGTATAGAGCAACTTTAGGAGAATGGGCGGTTAGTCAGCCGTTAGAATTCTTTAAGCTGTTTCAATTAGTAATCGAAACTAATGATATGCAAATGCAAGAAGACATTTATTCAATTGCAGCTGGAAGTGTTCTTGCAAATCAAACGAATGAAGAATTTGTTAAATTATTTTGTGATTGGATAATACAATTTGTTTACCCTGATGCTAATACATGCCTCACAAACAATATCGCGATTAGGTACTATACTCGTTCTATATTGGAAAGTGCATATAGAAAAGGATATATTAATGAGGCAACTATCGAAAGATGTCGTCCACCTTACTTTAATAATATGGATATACCAATAGATATTACTGCAAGAACCGGATCAAGAATGGGAGGATATGGACCAATTGATTACGATTTATCAAGGTATGTACTAATTGACCCAATTAATTCGAACTTCTTTTATCCAGAAAAAGTATGTTCTGAGAATGAAAAGGATGAAATAGCTGGATTAGCAGAATATTTTGAGTTAGATGAAGTTAAAGTACTATTAAAAGTAGAGGATTTGGAAGAAGAAATCAAAATAAAATTGAATAAACTTGTTGATTATTATGAGAATCAACAAAATTTTTGGTTGAGAATTGATTCTTTAGAAGACTATACTGATTCGGATAGTAATTCCAACATTAAAGAGAAAAATGATGTGGGAATAGTTGAAAGCAAAGAAACTCTTAATTTAAAATATAATATTAAAGCTGAAAAGTTATTGAATCGATATATGGAGAAGTATGATGTTCAAAACCTTACTTCTGATCAATTTATACTTTGTGCTGCTTATAATTATTTAATGAAGCAAGGCTGGAAGAAAGATATATTTTCAACATATATTTCTTCAGATGGTGAAGAACGTATTGTCGGGATTGACTCGGCCATTCTTGGGAAATTCCATGCGGCTACACATGGTGCAAAAAGTGGAGTAATGAGTTTTTGTGAAAAATACATTTGGACTGCCAAAAATGAAATTTTAGGATATTTAGCTGATAACTTATTATTTAGAGGCTATGATAAACCACCTTTTATTATAGAAAATTATACCCTTCTTTCAGATTTTCCGAGTTCATTACAAGAAATCTCTCAGATTGATCCAAAAGAGAAAAGAAAACAGACAGAGCTTTATTTACCAGAGAATCTTTCTCCGGAGATAGAGGGAGTAGTTAGTGAAGAAGCAATCAATTTATGGATGAAAGATACCCCAGAGCCTACACTGGAAAATTGGATTTGTTTAAAGGATGAAAAAAATGAGAAGGAATCAGATAAGGTTTTATCATTATTTGGGTATCACTCCTTGTCAAATCAAACTGGTGGAGAAACAAATATGTGGATTACTTCAGTAATAATTGATAAGGAATACCTTTCAATTTTTAAAAGTGATTTTTTAAACAAAAAGCCATATCTATTAAGCATGTTTAATGATATTTCTGATGCCCATGCTACAATAGATAACGCGTGTTATATAACTCCAAAAGAGGTTTTACTTTTAGATGAAATTGAAGAGGTTGATGCTATTAAAAGGGTAATCACTTTTAAAGATAAAGATTTTAAAGAGTACTTTTTTAACTATACAGCAACGGAGTGTGTTTCTCATTTTCTTGAATTTGGTGATGTATATTATATTATGCCATCTAAATATATACGAAACCTGTTAAATATTACTGGTGGAGATGGATATGAATTCTATAACGAAAATTTAGAAGAAGTTGGTTTTTATAGAATAGCAGGGGAACCATGGTTTGATGAACAATCGTACTTATGTGTTAATAAAGAGAAGTTATTAAAGAATTTAGAAAGTGAACAAAAATCTATAGTATGGATTGTAAGAGTTATGAGAGAGGCAACACCTAAGGCTAGAGAAAAATACCGAAATGTGAATGGAAGATATAATGAATATTACATGCTGTGGTTTGAAAATGGAGAGATGCAGCAAATCAAGATTCATTCAGAGGATAACTA
>NZ_JBEUTW010000792.1:0-1049 GCF_040492675.1 Bacillus sp. AP50 | reverse complement strand
ATGTGAAATAGGAGTGAGAATTTTGTTCCAAACGATAATTTACGATAAAGCTAAATATCATTATGAAGGAGATTTCCCACAAGAATTACCGATGGAGCAAGCATTTGTACATACTGGAATGTTCTTAGGTTGGATTATTGATAATAATTTATTTAGTGATGAATTTTTAGAAGAGACTGAAGAGGAAATTAATAAATTTAAGCTTAGAAAAATGACTGGAACTCAAGTTTATATGTTCTGGGATGGGGTTTTAAGCGATGACATGTTAAATGATGAAGGGAATCAATTTGCAATAGATTATTTTGATTTTGAAAAAGGTTTATATTTAGATGATTATGATGATGTATTTTTAGAGTGTGATACATTATATCAAGTGCAAGATACTTGGGAAAATTACTTTAAATTAAAAGAAGTGATTGATATTAGGTATACAGAATGGAAAAAACTTAAAAATAACGGGTAAAGAGGACTTTAAGTAATGGAATATTTTTTGTTCCAAATGAAGGTTTATTATATGCTGTAGAAAAAGGAGAGAAATAATGAAATTCCCAAAAGATGAAGATGGACAAGTATTAAATATGTTATACAAGCAAGGTATAGATTTTAATAAAAAACATATAGTAGATTTCTTTATTGCAATTCCTGATCAAGGTAATGGAGAAAAAATAATTGGCAGACTACAAGAGCTGGGCTTAAATTGTGAATTAGATTATAATGAAGAATTTGAAGATTGGACATGTACTTGTTCTAAAGAAATGTTCTTAATTTATGAGGATATTGTAGAGATGCAAAAGGAATTGAATAAACTGGGTGAAGAGTTTGGTGGATATACAGACGGTTGGGGTGCATTTGTGTAATAGTGAATTTATTTATCGTGATAAAATAAATTAGATGGAGTAAAGAAACAATTTATGGAAAGAAGGGCTTATATAAGTTCTTCTTTCTTTGTATATATTAAGATATCTTAGTGGTAGAAAGGTATATGATATGTGGGCGGGGGGCTACCGGTAAAAGCCCGATTGGTAAGGACTAATTAAAGTTTCACTTTA
>NZ_JBEUTW010000791.1:0-1810 GCF_040492675.1 Bacillus sp. AP50 | reverse complement strand
ACATAAATATATAGAAAAATTAGAAAAGAGGAATTGAATTAAGGGAGGAACAACATGAAGCGTGTTGCTTGGATTACTGATAGTACAACTGCGAATTTTAAAACAGAAGGAGATAACTTTGTTATCCCAATCGAAGTTATTATCGATGGAATTTCGTACAAAGATTGTGAAGAAGGTGTACGTGAAAGGGTTTATAATGCGTTAAACGAAGGTAAAACAGTCACTACTTCACAACCTAATATTGGGGAAATGGTAGAGTTATTTACAAAATGCAAAGAAGAATATGAAGAAGGATTTGCAGTTGCTATTAGCGGAAAAGTAAGTGGAACCTATCAAAATATGAAGTTAGCTGCAGAAATGGCAGGTTTTCCATTAACGGTATTAGACAGTGAAACAACAAGTTATCCAATGGATGAACTAATTAGAAAAGCGAAATCGTTATACAATGATGGTATGACTTTACAAGATATACACAAAACATTAGTAGATGAAAAAAGAAGACCCTTTCATGTATTCCCAAAGAGTTTAAAAGGTCTATATGCAAGTGGCCGTGTAAAGGGCATGCAATTTTTACTTGGAAGTTTATTAAGTGTTAACTTAATATTAGAAGTAAAAGGTGGAGAGCTTTTACTTGAAAAGAAAGTTCGTAAAATCCAAAAATGTCGAGAATATATTAAAAATGAACTTGAAAAAGAATTACCAAAAGTACTTCACATGTTCCATGCTAACGATAAAGCTGGAGCTGAAGAATGGATTGCAGATATTAGACAAGCATTCCCTGAAATGGATTTCAAATTATATCCATTACCAATTTCATTTGCAGTTCATGCAGGTGAAGGTACAATAGCAATCAGTTATTAAAGAAAAACCCGTGAATAATTCACGGGTTTTTCTTTAATTAAAATTAAATTGGATCCCGGCATATCTCCAGCGAGCTTAGAAATCGATGGTTCCCCTTAACCTAGCAGTAATTGAAAGACTTGTACTATGGAATCTACAAAATATCCGTATTCTTTTCTTTGTACAAACTATAGGTATACTTTGCATTCTCGGATAAGATCTGATCCATGAAAGCTTTGAACATATACAAGACAATCCCCTTTGGATGCTATTTATTATTACTTCGGTCGTATCGGCTTATCTATCCATGAGCATTAGTACAAGGGAGGGTTTATTATTAGGTTTTATCTAAATTTGAAATAAAGTCGCGACGTTTTGCCCCTTTGAATCAGTTTATCTAAAAGGATGTTTTTATAGTGAAAAGAAGATCTGCACTGTAAGGCGAATTAAGGAACTGCTGGGTAGCAATAAAGCTTCTCCACTAAAGGGCCCATTTAATGAAATAAGGCTTATGAACAAAATGAATTTCTACCATTCGATTAAATCCCGAAAACTGAGGCTGTACTTAGGCACCATTTTATGGTTAATAAAATAATATCAGGTTGATAATGTTTCCACTTGAATAGATTTTGCTTTTCCACACTTAACATGTCTTTTTTTAGAGTACTAGTATCAGTATGTCCAAGTATGGGGAGGTACTGCAGATATTTTGAAGGTTTGCACCAGAACCTAAAATCTTTTCTTTTATCTTCATAAAATCAATTCTTGATAGGCATGTGATGGGACCCCAATAAGGTTGTTTAAAAGTCGGCTTGGAGATATTTTTAAATATGTTTAACATCCAAACTAAGCCAAGGTAATTAAAAATGAAAGTGTCCTATTAATATTAAAAAAACACCTAATCCCATTCTCTTGCTATATTTTTAGTTAACTCACTTGACTATAACGCAACGTCATAGTGCATAATTTT
>NZ_JBEUTW010000790.1:0-1042 GCF_040492675.1 Bacillus sp. AP50 | reverse complement strand
GATAAAATAGGGAGTAAATAAGCTCGATTTTCATTAAAAGAAATAATAGTGACAGGAGATTCCCCAAATTTCTGAAGTACCCATATGAAAAATATTTGCAAACAAATCATCATCATCATATCAGGGACAGCTTCTAATATGAACACAATTCGGTTTATCCATTTTTTTATATAATCTTTTGCTAAAAAATAAAAAAATGCCATGCTAGATGATAAAAAGAGAGCAAGAAAAAAGGCTAAAAATAATATAGTAAATGAATATAGGTAAGGTTCTAAAACAGTTGGAAATAATGGTGTTTTTTTGAAATGGCCAAGCTTCGGGTCTGATCCTATAATCACTAATGATTCAGGGGAAAAAACCTGTTTTAACATAGTAACGGTCTGATTAAAAAAATAAATTGGTTGAAAGGTAAATCCTTGTTGAGTGATAAATAAATAAGGTAAATTTAATAATAGTAAGAGTGATAAAAGAATTGATGAAAGCTTAATTGTGAATTGAGATATTTTATTTAACATTAAATCCCTCCGACATCTTTTTACAACATTATACAATAAATTTCGTGTTATTGTTTTTATTTTTCTGAAAAATAAAAATACTTTTAGGTTTTATAGTATGCAAGATATATTTACAAGGTAAAAAAGTGATAGTAGGGGGGCCACGCTCTATGTTTATCAAGATAAAAGACTAGTGAACCTAAAACAATAAATAAGAGCAAAATGCACAGAATTCTCATTCTGCGGTTAGTTACTTTTCTTGGCTTGATGGTGATGTTACGTGACCGCTAAAAATGAATATTGCTTTTCAACTCTTTCTTCAAGCAAATAAGTAGAACGTATGGAGGACTATGTATGTGTTGTTAATGAGAGGAAAGAGTGTATTGCGTAACGAAAATGTAGTATATAAGTGAAATGGAATGAGGGGATTTATTTTTTGATATGAAAAAAATTTTCTTTTTATAACTTGATAAATGAAAAAATATTTTATATACTAATTCATGTAAACGGTTTACTAAATCGTATTTTGCTAGAAATGAAGGGAAGAT
>NZ_JBEUTW010000789.1:0-1117 GCF_040492675.1 Bacillus sp. AP50 | reverse complement strand
GATAAATACGAATAATCTAATTTATTTGGCATTTTAATGACTTATGACAGGAAAATATATACATTAAATTAAACCTAATGTATCTTTGGTTTGTAAGTCGTAGTTAGTTGGCCAACTTTCAATACAATTTAATAATTAAAAATAAGGGGGATTTAAAAATGAATCAAGTATTAAGGAAAAGTAAGAAAAAAATGATGTATCTAGTCGGTTCACTTCTAATTTCTCTATCAATGTTTTCAACTACAAGTTTTGCAGCTACAGAAGGTGCTGTAAAAAGTGTTACAAATAGTAGTTATACTGGAATTGCAGCTGATATAAACCTACCAAAATCAGTTGTTGTTAAGGATGGATATGTGAATTGGTATTTAGGTATTGGAGCATCTAAAGTTGAAGGTGGTATTTCAAAAACACCAAGTGGATATAAAGTATTTCTTAATTCAGGATATAATGAATCAGGTCAAAACAATAAGTATTGGAACACACAATATGATACATCAATTAAAGATGGTGATCGAGTAAACCTTAAAATAATTAATAACGGCAATGGTACGGTTACTATGTATGTAAATGGAATCCCTAGATATACAAATCAGCCTGTATATGGCTCATTTTCTCAATACGAACCAGTAAAAATGGTTCAGGGCGTTGAAGATACTGGACGTAATTCTTTTAGCCAAGCTAGCTTTTCAAACGTACTTCTAAGAGCAGATACATCTGGATCTATCTACAAGAGTTGGAACAGTTCAATTTCTTCCTCATTTTCTAAACATGGTACTTATAGTAACAATTTCACAGTTTATTCTCAAGTACCATTAAGCGCAAGTTTACGCTAAAGTTGTTCTTGTATACGAAATTTTTTAAAAAAGGTAGCTGTACTTTTATACAGCTACCTTTTTTATACTTTAATTGCAAAAAGCGTGTCAAAAATAAAAAGATGAAATTGTAAGTATGTTCACTTCTCAATTCCATCTCTTCTAAAAATTGTATATTACCAATTCTCTTGTTCCTCACTATTCTACCAAATTAATAGCAACACATTATGTAGATATAGGTTTATACTATTCTACATTTAAATACATGTAATATTGCCTATACTTTGTTAGTATCATGTGAAACT
>NZ_JBEUTW010000788.1:0-1202 GCF_040492675.1 Bacillus sp. AP50 | reverse complement strand
TATAAGAGACAGATTATATCTTGAATGTTATATAGAAGAAAAACAAAAGAAAGAAGTTTTAATTATAAAAGGATTTGTAAAAAAAGAATAAAATTTAATATGAGAAAAGAGTACAATAATGGATTGAAAATTATTTACTATTTCTCAAATAGCAAAAGAATTGAATAGCCAGAATCAACAGCGCGTTATTAATAGGGATCGATTTATTGAGAAGGGTTTCCATCGTAATTTAACTGTAATGGAAATAGAAGAGGTTTTATCCTGGATGAATGCAAGGAATATTGATGTTAAAGAAGAAACTGCAACAACGATGCGAAGCCAAAGGGATGATTATGCAAATAAAGATTTGAGAAAAATTTCAACAAAGGATTAATAAGTTTATTTTAGCTATGAAGGTAATAGCAGATCAGAAGCAAGAAATTACGGATTTATGGAAGACTGTTGCAGAACTTCAAAATAAACAAATTAATTGAGAAAAAACATAGGAAATAAATTAAAAGAAGATTAGAATTATAAAAGAAGTACAAGAAACAAAATATCAATTTAAAAGTATCAAGAATGTTTCGAGGTGGCGACGTTTTTTTTTGAATAACACTTGTATATTTTTTAATAAAGGAGATAATTTATGTTTGAAATTACTACTATTAGCAGGTCTGAATAATTAAGAGAGTTTTTATTAGAAAATTTCACCGATTTAATAATGGATTCAGCAGGTGGAAGTAATTTTGAATTTCCTGATTTTGATTTATTTGCACGAGATTATTTACAATTTGCAGAACACGAACTTTTGCACTTAAAGAAAGATGATACAAATATTAATCATATACATTTGATAAATTGTGTTTCTCATTTGAGAAGGGCAATTGATTGTCAATTAGATACATGTTTATATGTCTTGAAGATAAAGGTATTTAGGAAGAAAAATTTAAGTTTAGATCAAAAACTTAAATTTTTTAAAGATATTGGTGTTTTTAATTCTTTTTCTCTTTCTAGATTTAATAAGGTTAGGAATAAAATGGAACATAATTATCAAATTCCTAAAATAGGTGATATAGAGGCTTTTTTTGATTTAGTTTCGGCTTTCATTACTATTTTAGAATCTTTTCTTACTACTTTGCATTATCAATCCGAAATTAGCTTATATACAGAAGATGTTAATTCTAATATGAATATTAGTTTTGATATTAAATATTTTTATGAAG
>NZ_JBEUTW010000787.1:0-1177 GCF_040492675.1 Bacillus sp. AP50 | reverse complement strand
TCCCTTCCTGTATTTCCCTTTCGTTACAAGCATTATACAGCTTTATGCAAAAAAATTCGACTACCGAATTTTATCTATCTGAACTTCTACTACACTTAATATATAATGAAAACTTATTGTGTAGATTTACAAACTCAATATAGATACGCTTGAAACATGTAAATCAATTAACATTTAATTCACATTTTTTCTGTAGTAACGATAACAAAGCCGTTCAATAAGAAACATGAAACATCATCTAAAAACTATTCAAATACCCCTTATAAACAGAAGTTACTATTTATAAGGGGTATTTACTCAATTTAATTTTATAAAAATTGGATGGAAACAATGCAAGTTCTCACTTATTTAGAATAAGTGAAAAGATGATGTTTTATTTGTTCAATAAAATAATGATGGTGTATATTATCGTTAGATACTCGACTTGCCATAATAGCCCCCTCCATTGAAGAGGCAAGAAAGGAAGCGAGTGATATAACCTCTATATCTTCTTTAAATTCTTGTTTCTCTATTCCTTCTTTTATGAGAGAAGCCATTAACATTACTGTATCATCATAACCTTTTGCTGCTGCTTTTTGTAATTCTGGAAATACTCCAGTACTTTCAATGGCACTATTAAGTAATGGACAGCCTCCAGCAATAGGAGGATTATTAGCTGCATCTTGATATACAAGGAAAATTGCAAGGATTTTATCAATTGCTGTCTTTTTATTTTCCATTGCTTTATGAAAATGACTCCACATAATCTCACCACTTTTGTCGTAGGCAGCAAGGACAATTTCTTCTTTACTTTTGAATCTACGATAAATAGATCCTTTAGGTAGTTCAGTAGCTGTCATTATATCCTGGATGGATGTACGAGTTATCCCATTAGTATTAAATAAATATAAAGATGTTTCAATAATTTTTTCTTTAACCTTATCAACTTTAGTCATGCTTTGTAATCCTCCTAATGAAAACGATCCTAATATTCTAGGTAATGTTTACCCTCTATTTTCTTAATTTTTTTGTAAGTATAAATAAGTTTGGAACAGAAATATCTTATCAATCCCTATCTTATGGAAACCTCAAACAATACAGTTTGAAAAGAAGTTAATCAAATTGTATTACCTACATAAATGAAGTGAATTTTCCGTCAAAACAACATGACCAATTGTTTAATTCAGTCATATTATAC
>NZ_JBEUTW010000786.1:0-995 GCF_040492675.1 Bacillus sp. AP50 | reverse complement strand
CATTAGGAGTACTGATAGAAAAACGATTGAGAATATATTTTTTTATTACATTTACAATTTGAAGAGTAGAACGTGTTTATCGTAATTCTCCAAACACCAATTATATTTTTTTAGAATGATTGGATGGACTGCTTCTTTCGTAGTATCGACTTCAGTATATCCATATTTCTTATAAAAGTTTTCTAATTCCTCAAAAGGAAGACAATATACATTTTGTATTTGTGATTTTTTTGCAGTTTCTACTAAAAATAAAACAAGCTCACCAGCTAATTGTAGCCCTCTAAATTGAGGCAGAATAAAAATTCCGCCCATTTCTAAAGTATCTTCATCTATTTGGACTAATCGGCCAACGCCTGCATACTCGTTGTTATATGTAATAATTGCAACTTTATCTCTCTTTAAATCACTCCGTACAAATCCTATTGAGTCATATTGGTTATTAATCCATTCTAAATCGTTAGATGTGGCCAATTGAATACTCATATACATCCTCCTTCGGAATACTAGCGCTCTCTTCATTATATAGAACATAAGATACTATATCAAAAGAACCTTGAGATAGCACATTTGTTTAAGTTATTAGTTAAAAGTGTGGGATTGCTGGCATTGAAATGATGGCTTCACCAAACATAGGATAATAATCTTGTAAATTTAGTGTTACATAGTCAAAATAAAAATTAGTTTATGTGTTCGGTAACGCACGATTGTTTAAGTGTAGAGAAAATCATAGGGTTATTTTAATTAGTAGCTACTGTATTCATTGAAGCTATTAAGGAAATGTGGTAATCGCCAGCCCTAGTGATACAAATCATATTAGGATTTAGTAAAAAAAATTCTTCCTGAAAAAGAGGGGGATTAAAGATAAGAGCACTTCGAAAAGTGCCCTTCAGTAACGACTACTCATTCTAAAAAGAAAGGATGCAATATATCATATGAAGTTAAATGTATTTAAGTATGGGTCTTTTATATAAATGTGAAATAAAAGAGGGTTGTCT
>NZ_JBEUTW010000785.1:0-3684 GCF_040492675.1 Bacillus sp. AP50 | reverse complement strand
GTACACAACACGTATATCCATGAGTACCTCCCGTATGCGAATACTCTGGGTGTATCTCAGATGCTCACAGGCTTTGCTGCCCGTGAATGTATTCATGTAATGGGTTATGCGTATGGTCTGGAAGAACTCGTTAAGGGTGCTGAACAGGATAGCGTATTCCGGAAGTGGATGGTAGATGATAACCTCCTGAAGCTGCACGAAGCCTTGAATAAATACAAAGGCTCCGAGGATACCGAGTATCGCTTTAAGCACATGGTTGCTACCACGCTGTTTGGCGAGGGTGTGATGTTGTTCGCTCAATTTGCTATGCTTCTGAATTATGCCCGTAACGGGTATATGCGAGGCTTAGGTCAGATTGTATCCTGGAGTATTCGCGATGAAGACTACCATGTGTACGGTGTGACACAGTTAATGAAGCGTGATGTTATGTTCCGTGTGCACCCTCAGAGTACCCGACTCTCGTGGTACAATGATGTACACGATGAAGTGTGGCCATTGATTCTAACCTTTGCTAAGGATTGCTTCGATGAGTACTCTAAAGGTACATGTCTGACGGAGCAGTTGACCTTTCAGGATGTACAGCAGTTCTTAGAGTTTCAAGCCCAGCGCCGTATGCGCCAAGCAGGTATCAGTACCGAAGAGACTACCAAGAATAATCTGTTGTGGTTTGATGCAATGGTTGCAGGTGTCGAGCATGCGAACTTCTTTGAACAACGAGCAACTGAGTACAGTAAGGGCAACCTGACTGGCGATTACGAGTACTAGGAGTGCTATGAAGAAAGCTGAAATTACCGTTCAGCTTATCGACTATATGGGCAGCGATGTATCTGTTGTGAACGCTGCCCGTATTTCGTTCGATAAGATTAAGGATGAGTTTGATGAACAAGACGAACGTCTGGTGAATTATCTCGCTGAGCATAACCATTGGTCGCCATTTGCACACACGAGTATTCAAGTGCGTGTGAAAGCACCCTTTGCTTTAGCTCGACAACTGGGTAAGCATCAAGTTGGTCTTGTATGGAATGAGGTGTCACGGCGTTATGTGTCATCTGAACCAGAGTTCTGGTTCCCAGAGGAAGTGCATCGTGCACCTGTGAATGCTAAACAGGGAGCAGGTAATGTACATGAATGGTCTGGCAGCGCTGTGGGTTCTATGGTTAATTCTACGCGTGATACATTGGGTTTGTATGAGAATCTGATTATCTCAGGAGTTGCACCTGAAGAGGCACGTTTAGTGCTCCCCATGAACACCATGACCGAATGGATGTGGACAGGCTCTGTAATGGCGTTTGCTCGTGTGTACAATCAACGCCGTACTAAGGATGCTCAAGGTTTTGCAAATGAGTTTGCTGAGAAATTAGCTGAATGTATTAAAGAATGTTACCCCGTTTGTTGGAAAGTACTTACTAAGGAATAATTATGCGTATCGGAATCACAGGACTGGCTGCAAGCGGTAAAGACACCGCCGCAGAAATCTTATCGGAAATCTCAGGTATTAAGGTTGCACGTTATGCTGCCCCGTTGAAGCAAGCAGCATTGTTTGTATTCGGCAGTACCTTTGATAACCGTGACACTAAGGAAGTTCGTGTGCCGTTCTACGGTACAGCGTTGGAAGACCGTGCGATTGAAGCTGCTATTGAATTGGGGCATATTCTGTTCAGTACAGAACGCGAACGTGATGAATTCGCAGAGCGGTTCATGCAAATCGTGCACCCTCAAGAAGAACTCAGTCCTCGTGAGTTCCAGCAGTTAGTGGGTACTGAATGCGCTCGCGCAGTATCGAGTACCGTGTTCAAAGAGTACCTAAAACGTACGCATGCACATGCTATTATTCCTGATGTACGATTCGAGGAAGAGGCTGATGCAATGGATTGGTTGATTGTAATTGACCGTGATGTGCCTAAGCTGAATCATCCCTCAGAAGACTTCGCATGGAACTTAATCGAGGAGTATTTGAACCTCTTTCAGCACTATCAACATGGTTATTATGACCATTGTGATATTATGAACTCGTCATACATTAATAACAACGGCACAATCCAAGAGCTTCGTACGAAACTTGAAGCTATTTGGAAATCCATAAACTGGAGATAAAATGAATTTGCATGACCGTCAAATCGAATTAGAAGAACAATACAGCGCTATGAGCATCCGCAAAGGGCAGGACTTGGTGAACACAGCGTTTACTCAAGGTCGTGCTGCGGATGTCGGCGAGATTCAAGTGCTGCTGATTAAAACGTATGACGATGTTATGCGAGACCTGAGTGCCTTTCTTGCTCAACCTCACCGTGGTCTTAATGGTAAGTACGCAGGGCTACTTCGCCGAGTGCCTGTGAACTTACTGACCACTATGGGGTTACGTCAGATTATTCAGGCATGTGCTAACCCAGAACCTGTGAGTATGCAGAGCTTACTGAATCAGTTAGGTAAGGCGATTGAAACTGAATGTCTTATTACTATGATGCAGGAGGTATCTCAGCAGTACGTGAATCGTACTGAGGAGTACTTAGACGAAGCTAAGGTTCACAGCATATCACATATCCACAGAACGTACACTCGTGGTGCTGAACGTCTTGGTATTGAGTGGGAGACTTGGAGCGCTGATGAACGTAATGGTGCTGCTCGCCTATTGTGCTCCGTAATCTATGATACCACAGGGTTGTTCAAGTGGGTTCAAAGTGGATTCTACGGTGACTTCGGGATGTACTTCATTGAACCTACCCCTGAGTTACAGAAAGTCCTAGAGGGTGTTGTATCAAGTGCTCGCGCAATGGTTATGTATCCTCCGATGCTGTGTAAGCCTACTCCGTGGACTTCTCAGTACAACGGCGGGTATCTCACTCAATGGTTTCAAGGCCATGCAAGCATGTGCACTATCGGAACACTAAACCGTGCTGACCGTAAGTGGGTACTGGAGCAGTTAGAACTCCCCGCAGCAGATACAGTTCGTGCTGCTATGAACAAAGCCCAAAGCGTACCGTACAAGGTTAACACTAAGGTGCTGGATGTTCTCGGCAAGGCCGTAGCCACCCGTCTCGGAATTTTAGGATTGCCGAGTTTTCAGGAGCAAACCCGTCCAGAATTTCCGTTTGACGAGGCGACTTTCGACAAGGCTACATTAAACGCTCAGGAACAGGCCGTATTTGACTTCTGGCGGCGTTCAATGCGAAACTGGTACACGAGTGAGATAAAACGCAAAGGGCGCACATACGCGATTCTAGGCCGCCTAGCGGAGCTGCGTAAATTTTCAGCAGAATCCGCCCTGTATTTTCCGACTTTTATCGACTGGCGTGGGCGGATGTATTTCCGCAGTACGTTGAACCCACAGAGCTCGGATGCAGTTAAGGGTTGCTTGGACTTCGCCACAGCTAAACCGCTTGGTAAAGATGGTTTATTCTGGTTGAAAGTACACGTTGCTAACTGTGCAGGTTATGATAAACACACAGCGGTACTTAAAGCGAAATGGACTGAAGAGAACTGGGAGCATATCCAAGAGTTCTTAGATGACCCATTGAATATTGATGCCCCTGAGCCTGACACAGCGTTCACTTTACTTCAAGCAGGGTACGCTTTACAAGAGGCTTTGGAATCTCCGAATCCTGAAGAGTATCTGTGTTCTGTGCCTGTAGCAATGGATGCAACGTGTTCTGGATTGCAGCACTTTAGCGCTATGCTCCGTGATGA
>NZ_JBEUTW010000784.1:0-1235 GCF_040492675.1 Bacillus sp. AP50 | reverse complement strand
TTAATGGAGAGAGCTCCCTTTAATTGATAAATTAGGCTAATTAAAATCATATGCTCTTTTGAATACTTTTTATTTTTGATAGGGATGAATAGTTTCCCTTTTGCGTAATTATTAATCATCGTTTTTGTTAATACTTTTTCATCATCAGTTCTCGTTGTATCTGCATAAGTATTCTCAAATAGTTGGACAACTTGGTCTACATATAAGTCAACATTTGGAATATCCTCAAGTTTAATGTTTTTTTCTAAATGTAATGTCTTAAGTAATTCATTTATATTTTCCACGTAGAATCCCTCACTTTTATAACTTAGTGGAACTTAATGTTTAATATATCTTTAAATATGGTATTACGAAACAAATGAATTGTAAATGTTGACCTTAAAAAGAAATGTGTATATAATTACATGTAGTTATTGAAACTACATGTAATTATATGAGGGGTGTTATTATGAATACTTATGTAAGGGAACCAGTTAATGCATTTACTCACTTAGGTGGAGCGATATTATCATTTATTGCGTTATTAGCTATGCTTGTGAAAGTTTCTATCAAGATGCCATCATTTGCTGCAATTACAGCTGTTATTTTGTTTGGTATTGGAATGATGGTCCTTTATACGGCGTCAGCTGTATATCATAGTGTTGTGGCCAATGAACGCGTTATATACTTCTTTAGGAAGCTAGATCATTCTATGATTTTTATATTAATTGCAGGTACATATGCACCCTTTTGCTTAATTACATTAAATTCAGCAAGTGGTTTGCTATTATTTTGTTTAGTCTATGCAACTGCGATTTGTGGCATTGTATTTAAAATGTTTTGGTTTAATTGTCCAAGGTGGTTATCGACAGCAATTTATATTACGATGGGTTGGTTAATTGTTTTATTCTTTGCACCGTTAGCTGAGAATTTAAGTACAGGAGGCATTATTTTCTTAGTACTTGGGGGCATTTTTTATACAATTGGTGGATTTATTTATGGAACAAAGCCAAAATGGTTAGAGTTTAAATACATGGGGCATCATGAAATTTTTCATGTTTTTGTATTATTAGGTAGTCTTGCGCATTTTCTAAGTGTATATTGTTACGTAATTTAATAAAAAAACGTCACATAATTTTTATTATGTGGCATTTTTTTATTACCTGATTAGAATCGTATATGTTATAAAATTATTATGGGATAAAATGTAAGTTTCTGTGTTCGCATGTTAAACATAGGATAAGAAATATGTGATA
>NZ_JBEUTW010000783.1:0-1494 GCF_040492675.1 Bacillus sp. AP50 | reverse complement strand
GAAAAACTTAGAGTAAATATTAATAATATATTTTTCGTGGTAAAATATGGTTGGTTACTGTTGGTAGTTAAATATTATAAAAGGAGAAAAGAAAGTGAAAAATAATTCATTTATAATAATTGAAGCAGCAAAAGCAGGGAGAAAAAAGGTCCATCCAGTCTTTGCTGTAATATTAGCCATTATATTTTTGACTTTAGGCGAACTTTTTATGTTATTTATGTTATTTTTACCGAAAGCTGAAACGATATTCATGAAAGGTATTTATGACAATGTTAGAATGGTGTTAACGTTTGGCGGAGCTATATATATTTTATTTATATGGGTTCGTTTTGTAGAAAAAAGACCTTTTTCATCCATTGGCTTTTGGAAAGAGAAATGGATGAGAAAGTATTTAAAAGGTGCGTTAATAGGGTTTTTATTTATTTCAACGCCAGTTATTCTACTATTATTAATGGGGAGTGTGAAATTGCAAGTACAACATATTACCTCAACAGTGATAGTAGGAATAGTAGGATCTCTAGTTGCATTTTTAATACAAGGGGCAACGGAAGAAATTATTGTACGAGGTTGGTTATTCCCGGTTCTTTCTGTTAGAAGTCGTATATGGGTTGGAATAATTGTAACTTCATTTTTATTTGGATTTCTTCATCTACTTAATCCAGGAATTACAATATTATCTATATCGAATATAATATTAGTGGGTGTTTTCGCAGCTTTATATGTATTGAAAGAAGACGGTCTGTGGGGAATATGTGCATGGCACTCAATTTGGAACTGGGCTCAATATAATGTATATGGTTTTGCAGTTAGTGGCACAACTGTATATTCTACACCAATTTTTAAGTCTATAACAAATGGACCAGAAACATTGCATGGAGGCACGTTCGGAATTGAAGGTAGTATCATTACAACAATCATGCTCACTGTCGCTTCAATTGTTTTATGGAGAAAGTTATGGGGAAGAAAAGCGAAACAACGAAATTTTAGTTAATGAAAGAGGGAGAAACTATGGGGATAATAGCATTTGAGGGAGCAAGCGCTGTTGGTAAAAGTACCACGTGCCGTGAATTAGAAAAGAATTATGGTGCTTATATAATACCTGAAGTGAATTCTTTATTTGAAAGGCCAAAAAATGAACATAGAACATGGTATTTTGAAAAACAAGTTGAGCGCTGGAATATAGCTGTTCAGAAGTCAAAGCAATATGAATTAGTAATACTCGATGGCGATATTTATCAGCCACTTAGTTATAATTGGTGTTTTCATTTTGATATATTTAATCAGCCATTATCTTTAATAGAAAATTTTTATAAAGAAAAGATGATAAATAGGGAAATTGGCTTTCCGGATCAATATTTTTATTTATATACGAACGATGAAGAACTTAGAAAGCGGAAAGTATCTGATGAGACGAAAAAAAGAAGAAACTTTGAAAAACATATACATATATCAAAATCGTTTCAGCGTTATTATGAAAATTTAAATACTGTTACA
>NZ_JBEUTW010000782.1:0-1071 GCF_040492675.1 Bacillus sp. AP50 | reverse complement strand
AGCTAGAATATTCCTCAAATTGTCCTGAAATATTTTTAAAATAATCAATAGAATCTAGCATTTTTTGATGAATCTTTTCTTTATCTGGATAATGTACATTCGATTTTATTTCTTCTTCATTTTCATAATCAGAAAACGCTTTTTTCTTTACATATTCAAATACTCCACCATTTTGCGCAAAACTTTGTATAGAAAACTCAGACATAGATACCACTGAAAGTATACAAACCGCTGCACTAATTATCATCATATGAATTTTGTAACTCTTCTTTTTTACCTTAAGATTATGTAGCGTGCCATTAATTTTTTCATTTAACTCTGGAGGTACTATAACATTTTCATCTTTTATTCTCTTTTTTAATTTCTCATCAAATAATTTTTCATTATCCATCCTTTACACCCCCTATTCCATCTTTAATCGTTTTTGTAGTTGTTCCCTCGCGCGTGACAATCTTGATTTCACTGTTCCTTTCGGTATTTCTAACAGCTTTGCTATACTCTCTTGATTCATGTCTTCATAGTAATAAAGCACCGTAACAGCTCTTAATTCTTCATGTAACGATTGAATCGCATTACACAAATCTATATCTTCATACTGATCACACGCACTCATATTGTAATCATTCTCTTCTGTCACAATTACATTTTTATACGCTCTAATAATATTGTTACACTCATTTATTAGTATTCGAATTAACCAAGTTTGAAAAAATTCTTCTTTTTTTAATTTTTTTATATTTTCATAGGCTTTTAAAATTGTTGTCTGTATCGCATCCTCTATATTTGTCTCATCACGTAACATCGCCTTTGCTATTCGATACATCTTCACTTTTTCTGTATGTATAAGCGCTATAAAGGCTTCATGATCACCTTTTTTCGCTAAAGAAACATCCGTTTCTTCTTTTATAATCATTTTATATAAAGGGATTACTTTCACAATCGCTCCTCCTGTTTCATCCTCACTTCATCACTTCCAATTTAACTTTACATATATTAGACGTATGAACCTAGAAAAAGGTTCACTTTTTTGAATATTTTTTTAATTAAAAAGATAAATATCCTTTATAAGGA
>NZ_JBEUTW010000781.1:0-989 GCF_040492675.1 Bacillus sp. AP50 | reverse complement strand
GTACGGTATACAGGAGGAAATAGAAATGTATTAATTTTTTATTTACTAAACGGTTTTGTCTTTACAACTAACAAAATTCCCAATCCGAAAAGAATTACATAGATTATGAGTGAAATGAGACTAGAAAGATGGAACAAGTTGAAAACTAATGGGTGACCAAGAATCATATTGATTAAAGCTCTTAAAATCCCTTGAACTGAAAAAATAAAAAAGATAACCCCAACTAGTCTGATTAAATCATTTTTATTCATTTTTAATTCCCCTTTTCTGTTGCTTTATTAAATATTGTTTTTATATCGTTTATTACTGAATCAACATCAGTTATTTCATCTTTTGCAATTACTGAACTAAAATTATCGATTACACTTCTAACCGCTCTGGCCATTATTTCAGGAGAGAATTTCCTGAAACTTCCGTCAACATCTTGACCATATTCAAATATCTCAATTAATGGCTTGAACACGGATTTATCTTCGTCCATAAAGATCAATTGTCCATCTTCATTTCTTGCATTTAACACTATTTCTGTTAGGGCCAATGTTTCTGATTTATTTTCAGATACAAATCTCAAGTTAGACTCGATGTATGATTCTAAGGTGCTTTTTGCGTTTGTATTCATTTTCATGTGCTCGCTCATATAAATGACTGCTTTTTCATAAAACTGAGTAATTATTATTTTTAGTAACAACTCCTTTTGAGGAAAATGGTAATTAACAACTCCTTTGCTTATGTGTAACTCTTTGGCAATATTTCCTATTGAAAAATTAGCATAGCCATATTTAGAAATGAACTCCATTGATTTTTGAATGATTTTATCTTTTGTTTTTGTCATAACGCTATTTTAGTACGTTCGTACTAAAATGTCAATTAAAAGTTACGGTATTAGGGGTTACTAAGCATGCCCATCAAGCTAACAAGAATACACTACCCTAAAACGTTAAAAATGAATTTTATTTATATAAAAGTCACAAATTTTCCATTCTCAGCAT
>NZ_JBEUTW010000780.1:0-987 GCF_040492675.1 Bacillus sp. AP50 | reverse complement strand
ATTCAATTGTTTCAAGTTTGAGATGAACTCAATATTTTTCAGACCTACTCCTTCTAAAGTGAGTTTTTCTAAGTTCGTCATGTATTCTAAACCTGTTATATCTTTTATCTCATTTCCTTTTTCTTTAAGTATCTCTAATTTTTTAATCTGTAATAAATCTTCTTTTGTGATAAGAGCGTTTAAATTCTCTCTACCTAAATTCTCTTTATTAATATGTTGTTGTAAAGTTTTATCGAGAATTACATTTTGACTTTCTTTTTGTTTTTCAACTATATTCTGTATAACCGTACCATTAAATCTTATTTTACTTTCAGTAGAATTAGTATCTAGTTTAAATTCATATATTTTTTCTCCAGGACTATTCCATTTTATAAATCCGTTATTCAGAGTAGCCCCTTCACTTTGCAAATTAATATTTTGAAGTGGCTCTCCTTTAAGGTTGTATACTGGGATTTTTATTTCTTCATCTAAGCTTCCTTCATTTAAAAAGATTTTTTGTCTTTGAATATCAATTGAAATTCGCTTACCTAATTCCTCAACAGGCCTTACGTCAAAAATTTCATTTGCTCCAAGATTTATCTCATGTAAATTTGTTAAAGTGCTCAACGGCGATATATCAGAGATATAATTCTCTTCTAAATTCAGCACTTGTAAATTTCCTAATTGCGATAATGATGATATATCTTTTATTTCACTATCAGAAATTTCTAGTTCAATAAGATTACTCATTTTACTAATAGATTCAACATTATTAATTTTATTGTTCCCTATCCATAATAATTCCACATTATTTAATCGATCAATTCCCGTAAGATTACTGATTTGATTATTTGCTAAGTATAATTGTTTCATAGTTGATACTGTAAATAATGGCTGGATATCTTTAATGTTATTACCGATTAAATCTAATGTTTTAATTTTTTTCATTTTACTTAATGGTGTTAGATCAGAATTTTTATTATCTCTTAAAAAAAGCATATTAATATT
>NZ_JBEUTW010000779.1:0-2233 GCF_040492675.1 Bacillus sp. AP50 | reverse complement strand
GTATATGATAATTACTTTTAATTGTTAAAAGAGTCGATTTGATAATGTTTTATTCAGATAAATAGTTTTTACTTTTCTTTTAAATACTTGATTTAAATGGATTAGATTAAGTAACTATTGTTCTAGCTTTTTGATAATCAAGACAACTGAAGAAAGGAAGGAATCATTTTATGAAAAAATTAAGGCTGCTAACATTTGAAAATATAGTAGAACCCCTTTTAAATGAAAAGGTATCATTTATATACTTTCCTATTGAATGGCTGGACATCGTAGAGATACATTATAAGACATTTTTATTAACGAGTAAGTTGAAACGTTTGAATGAAAGATTGTATGATATGTTTTCAGATATATTGTTTATTCAGCATAATCCGTACGTATTAA
Organism: Bacillus sp. AP50; assembly: GCF_040492675.1. NCBI lineage: Bacteria > Bacillati > Bacillota > Bacilli > Caryophanales > Bacillaceae > Bacillus > Bacillus sp. AP50. The sequence continues at coordinate 1,849 of NZ_JBEUTW010000779.1, read as the reverse complement.
ATGAAAATACACCATGGATTGTATCAAAAGAACCTATTAAACAAGAGCAGCTCGATTATATTTTTCAAAGTTGGTATGAGATTATTCATGATTGGAAGCCAAATAGATTAGTAGAACCACCAAAATATGAATGGCAATCCGATTTGATTTCTAATTTGCCAGTACTACATGATAATGAAACGTATTCTAAGTGGATACCCGCTTTAATCTCACATATTTTTTGTGAGCGTCCTATATATTTAGAAAATACAAATGAAGAAGAATTCTATTTTTCTCCTCTTAGATCACAAAATATTTGTGAGGCGATGTCAGAGCCGATAAAAGATGAAAAAACACAAGATTTTTTCTCCTATGTATATCGATTTCAATGCATAACCCGCGGTGGTGAGAACGCTCCATTATTAAATATTTCAATAGGGATTCGGAGATTTTATCAAGAATATAAGATGATAGGTCAAACAAACCTTGATATGACAACGTTTGTTTGACTTTTTTTGATGAAATGCAAACATTTTGCAAACATAAGTTATCCAAAGATACTTTTACCGAAGTTTTTAACAGCCTCTTCTTGCATATTCGGTAACACATGAGAATAGACACTTAATGTCATTGAAATATCTGTATGGCCTAATCGCTCACTGATGATTTTAGGGTTAACTCCTTGTTTCAATAGTAAAGTTGCGTGTGTATGTCTTAAATCATGGAATTTAATTTCTTTTATACCTACTTTGTGTGTCATCCTAATGAAACTTTTTCTGAAATGTGCTCTTTTTATGATTCTTCCAAACTCATTACAATTTATTAAATCTTGATCTAGATAAGCAGAACCAAACCTTAATTTCTCTTTATTGATTAAAATTTTATGTTTTTTTAAGGCTGCTATTGTTTCATTAGGTACAGGAATTGTGCGTTTTGATGAATTTGTTTTTGCAGTTCTTTTGATTTTATTATCATGACCAGATGTTTGATTTATTGTAACAGTATGTTTTTCAAAATCAATGTCCTGCCATCGTAAACCTAGAACTTCTCCCAGACGCATACCTGTAGTTATTGCAAGTAGATACCCAATGTGATATCGTGATTCTTGTGAATGAGCTAAAAACTTTTTTACTTCTTCCTCTGTCCAAGTCTGGATAGGGGTTTTTTCTTTTTTAGGTATCTCAGCAAAATCTGCTGGATTTCGAGAAATAATATTTTGTTTTACGGCAAGGTTTAAAGCGCTCTTTAAAATTCTATGCATAAGCAGAATAGAATTATTTGCAATCCCTTTATCTATCGCAGTCTTATAACATTTTTGAATGTGTATAACATTTAATTTATGGAGCGCAACCATTCCTATACTAGGTATAACATGTTGGTTGATAAATGCCTTATAGCCAGCAAAGGTACTCTTTTCTATGCTCATACTTTTAATTTCTAGCCAATGATTTAGATAATCCTTTAACGTAACTTTAGATGGTTCTATAAAAGTTCCTTCATTCAACTCTGTAATTTTCTTTGCCACATCAGCCTGTGCTTCTTTTTTTGTCTTATATCCAGAAAACCATTTCTGTCTTCTTTTTCCTGTCTCTGGATCAGGGCCGATATCAATAACGATGCAATATTTATTTCCTCTTTTTCGAATATGTCCTTTCACTTAAAACACTCCTTCATTTTGTTTTGAATCATGTTGTATAAGTCTAGTTGTAATTTTGCTGTTATAAAAATTACAAAGGTGGACATATCAGCGATGGATACATTTTACCATATATGAACAAATTCAGTTATAGGATATGATTGTCAGATGCTGTCGGTTTAATGTTTACAATAGACAAAAAAATTAGCGATATGATTAACGGAAATGTAAAGG
>NZ_JBEUTW010000778.1:0-1133 GCF_040492675.1 Bacillus sp. AP50 | reverse complement strand
GGCATAAAGAGGCTTTTAACGTCCTCTATAAGGATTATATACCCAAGTCTTTAAAAGCCAGCAGTGAGCAAATGAACGCTGTAGAAACGTGTTTAAAATCACATATCTCTTGCTTAATTGGAGGGGCGGGTACAGGAAAGAGTTTTGTGACTGCTGCCATCATTAAACAACTCCAATTAAACGGACGTGATGTTGCTGTGCTTGCGCCAACTCATAAAGCGAGGGAAGCGCTCCAAGCAAAGCTTACCGAATGCGATGCAACAGTTAAGACGGTCCATAGTTTTGTACACAGCCCAGTCGAGTGCGACGCCATCGTAATTGATGAAAGTGGCATGCTGTCCACTACTCTAATGGCAAAATTGATGCGCATTTACGAAGGACAGCAACTTATTTTTGTGGGTGATAAAAATCAGCTTGAACCTGTCGGATATGGTAGACCGTTTGAGCGAATTCAATTGCTTTTTACCACAGCAATACTTAAAGAAAATAGACGATCAGAAGCACCAGATATCATTGCATTAGGCAGAGAAGTCCTTGGCATACCGCAAAATGCAAACATGGCAATGCCAAATATTGAAGTGGTAGGAACAGTAGACCAAGCTTTCCAACACGGCGCAGAGGTGGCTTTGTCATACACAAACAGCAACGTTAAAAGTATCAACGAAAGCCAGAAAGTCAAAAACGGCATATCGTCCATTTCTCCGTTTTTTAGTGTTGGTGATGTGATTGTTGCGAAAACGAATGAAAGAGGCCGGTTTTATAATGGTCAAATTTTTAAAATTATTGGTTTTAACCAGATACAAAAGAAAGATAGCAGTCGCATCATAACTCTAAAATCCGACAAAGATTTACAAAATAATTTCGATCTTGCTTATGGCCTAACAATCCATAAGTCGCAAGGAAGTGAGTGGGACGTGGTGGCTTATCAACCGAGCGCTAGTGATTATCAAAACTTGGCTTATGTAGCGATTACTAGAGCTAGAAAACGGCTCATTATCATTGGTGATGGCATAAAAACGGAATACAAACCAAATCGGGAATGGAGACACATTGGATGAAATTAATTGCTTTTGACCAATCAACGACCGCTACCGGATGGTGTGTGATGGAAATGGATAGCTCCAAGATTGTAG
>NZ_JBEUTW010000777.1:0-1432 GCF_040492675.1 Bacillus sp. AP50 | reverse complement strand
TTTATGTTATGAAAAGAGAATATCCCTGTAATAGTAACAGGACTTTATTGTTTTGGCTATAGTAGATGTATATTAAATGTGACTATTTCTTGTCTATTTCACAAATAAAAAAGAAAATCAAGGAATTTGCTCGATTTTCTTTTTATCATATACTATTTAAAAGTTTCATTATCTAAAATTACAACATAATCATTCGTTAATCGGCCAGCTTCTTTTGTATAACTAACAAGCCTTTGTATATTATCACAGCAAATTTTTGCTCCCCATACGAGTAACGGTACGCCAATAAAATCGATATGGAACCTTCTAGAAAACAGCCCACCGAAAGTCATTGGTAAAGGTACGGTTGGTGATGTATTAGAAAAAATAATCTTTTCATGACTTTGATAATGTTTTTGCAAGATTTCTCCTAAATGCTTCATCGCTGGTACAACAACTTTTGATGCGCCGCATCCAATCGTATATACAGGATGACCATGTTCATCTATGCCATGAAAAATAATTTTTCCCATATCTTCTGTTTTCAATTTATTAAAGTAATCTACATTCAAAATTTCTTCTTTCGTTAACTTGCGATCCGTTGGTAATTTATTTAAATGATACGCTGCAGCTAGTGAGGTAGTATGTGTTCCACCAAAATCTGTGTAAATGTATATCATATTATCATCCCTTGTTGTAAAAGTTCAATGTTAATTAGTATTACCGTTCTTAGCAATGTTAAACAAGGGATGAATGTATTTACGCTTTTTGTGTTAATTCATTATATTTTTTCCAAATATAATAACGTCTACTAATCACAGTGCCTAATGTAATACATAAAAAGGCATTTGTTACAACCATTAATGTCTGGTGCGTACTACCCGAAAACATACTTTGTTTAATCATAATTTTTGCTCCTAAAATAACAAGAAGGATTATTGTACTTACCCAATTTCCTTTTCGTAGTACATGACCTGTTTCACTATCTAATCGAAATGTTAAAGCTCTTCCCCGTATAATCCCAAGACATAAGCCAATTCCAAGCATTACAACAAACAGTAGTCCTTGCAGCAAAGTTATTTGTCCCATATGAATAATGGATTGAACTGTTACAAAACACAACAAAGCCGGAATGAGCCAAATACGGTTTATTTTCACTTTTCGTTCTTTACTTTGCATCAAAACAATAATAAGAACAACAAGTAAAATATCCATTTAGAATCCTCCTATAAACTTGTTTATCTTTAAAGATTATATTCTCCTCTTTTCATTCCATACTTGAAATACGATAGCTACTTTCAAGTGTAAGATGGAAAATGTGATTTCTCATCAGCCTTAAGCATTATTTATAAAAATAAAAAAACGTACTTTTTACTCGTACGCCTTTAATAACTCGTTTAAACTCCTATTTATCAACTAATTCCACACCTTTAGAATTAGCTTTACCCAACAC
>NZ_JBEUTW010000776.1:0-2803 GCF_040492675.1 Bacillus sp. AP50 | reverse complement strand
GAACCTCCCAATTATTTCATAAAAGTGGTGGCGCATTAAAGAACAAATTGCACTATATTCATAGTAGAAACTATCTATACTAAATTTTCCGTATATATATTATCAATTTACACTGACTTCCACCGATGTTACATTAAATATGAAGACAGTTTCTTTTTTACGAACCATCTCAATACGTATTTGAGAAACGTACTCCAATCCTATACGCGAGAGCAATACTATGTTGACACTCAGATGAGTGTCTTTTTTTGTGAGTAATAAAAAATAAAAACCATCTCTTAAAGATGGTTTTATCTTTTGTTACTATAAATGTAAACTTATGCAGTTGGATAATAAATTGTCATGCTTAATCGAGTCAAAGATTCCCCTAAATTATAATAAGAGTGTGATCTATCGGCCTTAAAACGAATTGAATCTCCACTATTTAATGTATATTGACAGTTATTCACTTCTACTGTCAATTCACCTTCAAATACCGTAATAAATTCTTCTGCGCCTTCTTTATGCCCTTCTGAACTTAATTTCCCTTCTGTTTCTATTTCTACTGTATACATTTCAAAATGTCTATCATCTTGAAAAGGAAAAGAAGGATACACTTTATATTTTCCATTGTCTTCAGACAATGCTTGAATATCTTTTCTTAAGATCACTTTCGTATCAGGCTGAGGATTGTTGATTAAAGAGGTAAAAGAAACTTTCAAGCCATTTGCAATTTTCCATATTGTTGTTAGTGTCGGGCTTGATTCTCCTCTTTCAATTTGTCCAATCATCGTTTTACTCACACCTGTTAATTGGGAAACTTTTTCCAAACTTAATTTTTCTTTTTCTCTTATAGTTTTTAAATTTTTCGCTAGTATAAGTTGAATTTCTTCCATAAAAAACACTCCCACACTATATACAATATAACGACCGTTATGTATAATAAAAAGCACACGTTATATTGTTCTTTTCGGTCATTATAACATACAAAAATAATTAGGGGGGTTCAAATGCCTATATTTTCTTTTTTGTTATTTGTATTTATAAGTAGCTTCACACCTGGTCCTAACAATTTCTTAGCTATGACATACGCAAATCAACATGGATTAAAGAGAAGCATAAACTTTTGCTTCGGAGTAGCTTTTGGTTTTTTCATCCTCACTTCTTTATGTAGTTTCTTTAATGTTGTACTACTTAATATCTTACCCATAATCGAATTCCCTTTAAAAATTTTAGGTGTAGCGTATATGTTATATTTAGCTATTAAAATACTTACCAGTAAAAGCAGTACGAATCCCGTTGAAAAAGATAATAAAAACTTATTCACTGTGGGGATTTCTCTTCAATTCGTTAATCCTAAAGGGATATTATTCGGACTGACTGTAGTATCGACTTTCATACTCCCCTACTACAATTCATATTCAAGTTTTCTGCTTTTCTCATTATTTCTAGGTATAGTCGGTTTACTAAGTACATTTAGTTGGAGTTTATTTGGTTCAATATTCCAAAAAATATTAGTAAAACATAACCAATTATTCAACATCATTATGGCTGTTTTATTAGTTTTCAGTGCCGTTTCAATCGTTATACACTAATTCGATGCTCATTTTAGATTTTGTACTTTTTAATACCACTCTTTATCAATTAGACTACTTTATATACTAATCCATCCACATACCCTATGTGGTTTAAAACTTTTAAGAGGAAACCTTCTAACAATAGGTTTCCTTCCATATCATATTAAATAAGAAGCAGGTTAAATACGGAGGTGATTTTGATTAAGACTACTTTAATTTCTCATTTTTACAATGAAGAATATTTAGTTAATGCACCATACAAAGCTATTTGATCATGGCATTCTTATTAATCGTGGATCCACTGATCGTTCAGTTGAAATCTGTAAAACATTCGCTCCTAATTGGGAAATACGAAACTCAAAATCACTCGAATTTGATGCTTATTTAGTTGATCAAGAAGTTATGGAAATTGAAAGAGAAATTACAGGATGGAAAATGGTATTGAATACGACAGAATTCCTGTGCTGTTATAATAAAGAACAATTTTTCAAATCACTTAGCACTATGGGTGGCAATATGTTTTCAATAAGAATGATTATGATGATTGACGAACCGACTCATGGCTACACTAATCCAAGATATAGCTCTCCGCTTGTTAAACAACGTTATCACGGCATAATAATTCAACCTAATCCAAACCAACTATATCTTAACGGTAGATTAATTCACAATAATTCGCACGGGAACTATAGAGTCGGGAGACATGGTTCGCATTATCCTTATAGCATTTACATGGAACCTGCTTTTATTTTTAAATTTTTTTATAGTCCATGGAACGATGCAATGAAAAAACGAAAATTACAAATTGGGCCGACTCTTTCTCAACATAGTGTACAGCGTGGACTAGGTTCTCATCACTTAACAACAATTGAAAAATTAGAAACAAAATACAAATTCTATGCAACTTTAACTACGGACCTCCGGTTATTCCCAGAATACCAAATTATATTTCCTGACCTTTATCCTTAATGTCATGAATATTTAGTTTCCACATCTATCCGTTTTTTATTAACATATCAACTCCAACTAAATATTTTTCTCTAGTAGAAATCTGAGCTAGGACTCTTGCTGCGCGCAAATTCCTCTTATTTAATGTCGTATCACCAGCCTATAATCTTTCATACCATTTCATTGAGTACCTGATGTTGGATTAGAAATAAAAAATGGCAATTCATTTGGAAAATTTTCAATTTCAGATTATATACCTTCTAAAACAAAGTATTCAAACAATAGAACCTAAACTAATG
>NZ_JBEUTW010000775.1:0-1350 GCF_040492675.1 Bacillus sp. AP50 | reverse complement strand
GTAGGTTACTATTCTCTTTGGGTTGCTATCATTGCAACGGTTATGGGAATTGTGAATCAATTACATGAGAGTGGTAGTTTGCAAAGTACAATAATTTGGTTCTTTTGGGCATTCCTTTGGTTTTTATTTTTCCTACAAGATGGATTGAAAAAGAAGATTCATATTTATGTAGGTATTGTTTGCTTCATTGAATCTTGGATTACTGCAACAGTACCAGCTCTGTTAACACTTACAAATCATACCGACGTGTTAAATAATTTTGTAATTATTTTAGCGACTATTATAACGATTTTAGTTTTTATTATGGCACTTTTCTTTTTCAAGAGTATTCAATTTAAAGTAGGAAGGGTTAGTAACTATGTGGAAAAGTGAACTGAAAAAGGCAACCAACTTTTTTGTTATTATTATATTTCTTCATGTGCTTGGAATTTTATTATTATTACCGGCGCTATATAAAGGTAATAGCATAATCGGAATGGCTATTATTGCATATTCTTTAGGGTTGCGTCATGCGTTTGATAGTGATCATATTGTCGCAATTGATAATACTGTTCGGAAATTAATTGAAAAAGGTAAAAACTCACAGGGGGTGGGATTTTACTTCTCATTAGGACACTCTACGGTAGTATTTGCGATGATTGTATTAATTGCTTTAATTGGAAAAACGGCAAAACATGGAATGGAGAGCTTTTCAACTATAGGCGGTATTATCGGTACAATCGTTTCTAGTACATTCCTTATCATTATCGGTCTTACCAATCTGTTGTACCTTATTAAAGTGTTGAGAAGCCACGAGGACAAACAGCCAGAAAATTTAGGGTTTATATATCGTTTCACACAGCGCTTATTTACGTTTATTGATAGTCAGAAGCAATTGTATATAATCGGTTTTTTATTTGGACTTGGTTTTGATACAGCGAGTGAAATTGGATTAATTGCTCTTTCTACAGTAACTGCAACAAGTCAATCTATTCCACTTGTAAGTATATTTGCTTTCCCCGTTTTGTTTGCTGCCGGAATGTCATTAATGGATACATTAGATAGTACATTCATGAATACGAATTATAAGTGGGCAATGGAAAATAGTCGAATAAGAAATTCATATAATGTATTAATTACCTCAATATCTGTTATTACGGCTTTTTTAATAGGGGGATATCAACTATTATCTTTGCTTATTGAAAGCTATAATTTACAGGGCCCGTTTTGGAATCTCATACAGGTAGTTAATTTTGATTATCTGGGTATATGTCTTGTTGCATTCTTTATTATTTCTCTTATTGTTTTTGTTGTATGGAATAGAAATGCCTTTAAAGAACCGCTTACAAAGAGCATAGAGAAATAAAAATA
>NZ_JBEUTW010000774.1:0-1347 GCF_040492675.1 Bacillus sp. AP50 | reverse complement strand
GAATAAAAGAAGAGACCATGTTGATATTACATGGTCTCTTCTTTTATTCATTAATACTAAGTAATTGTGGAAAATATAGGGTGATTTGTAGTTTAATAGTAAAGAGAGTGATTAGTATTAATTTTCTTTGTTTTTAAAATTTTAAGTATGTAAATGTTTAACAGGGGGGAATAAAGTGAAATTCGTAAGCATTGAAAAAGATGAAATCTTAATTGGGGATATGGCAAAATTGTATTGTAAAGTATTTGAGAAAATAAATTTCAATGAAATAATCGAGCGAATGAATAGGCATATAGAATATACAGGTTTTAAAGGTATAGTAGCAATAAATGATGAAAATGAAGTAGTTGGCTTTACTTATGGTTATCGCTCAATGGAGGGACAGTACTATAATCAATTAATGAGAGAAGCGTTACATCTAGAGCAAGTAGACGAATGGTTACAAGATTGTTTTGAATTTGTAGAGTTAGCAGTCCACCCACAATATCAAAATGAAGGTCTTGGAACGAAATTACATAATGAATTACTAGAAGGGATTCCAAATAGAACGAGTGTTTTAACAACACAAATAAACAATGAAAAAGCACGTTCGTTATATGAAAGATTAGATTGGATAAATATATTGGAGCCATTTCATCCAAGTACAAATGATGTTCCATATGTAATAATGGGAAAAGCATTAAAAATAAAAGTGAATTGATAATTATGGCATTCACAAAAATGGTTGGTTTGTAATAATGAAGGGGAAAACGAAAATGACGAGAATATCTATAGAAAAAGCTACAATTTTAGATGCTGAGAAATTAACAGAAATAATGAAAAGAACATTTGATGCAGAAGCAAAACAATGGCTATACGGCCAAGATGATGTCATTGATTATAACATTCAACCGCCAGGGTATTCTTCAGTTGAAATGATGGAATATTCCATTGAAGAATTGGATTCTTTCAAAGTTGTAATGGATAAAGAAATAATTGGAGGGATAATAGTTACGATTTCTGGTAAGTCGTACGGTCGAATTGATCGTATTTTTGTAGATCCTGTTTATCAAGGAAAAGGAATTGGATCACATGTTATGAAATTAATAGAAAAGGAATATCCAAACATAAAGATTTGGGATCTCGAAACATCTAGTAGACAAATTAATAATCATCACTTTTATAAAAAGATGGGCTACCAAATGATTTTTGAATCGGAAGATGAGTATTGTTACGTGAAAAGAATAAAAACAAGCTCAAACAAAGAGAGTGTAGTTACAAATAAAGATATGAAAAATAGTCAATACGAAAACTGTAATTTAGCGAATACAGGGTATTATCAAGTGAATTTAAAAAACAGTTCATTTG
>NZ_JBEUTW010000773.1:0-1337 GCF_040492675.1 Bacillus sp. AP50 | reverse complement strand
GTTTATAGGAGATTACACTGGCTAAAGATGCGATAATTGTTCCAAGCCCTCCAATATTTACTCCTAGTAATAAAGCTTTCCAATCAGAAGTAAAGTTTGATAGAAGAATTGAAGTAGGAAAATTGCTAATCAATTGACTCAAAAATATGGAACTAAAGAAGACTGAAGTATCTCCTCTTAAATTAGCGCGAGCAAATGTCCCCAGTGCATCGGAATGGGAAATGTTTCCGATAAAAATAAAAAAACAGACAAAGGTTATTAGAAGAAAGTAATCGATCTTAAATAGTAAGTTTCTATCTAACGTAAATGCTGCTATCAGTGTAACTATTAGCGCAATGTAATAATTAATAACACCAAAAATAGATGCAATGATAGTAATAAGTATCAAAATCCAGACGGTAGCTTTTTTTTGATTTTTCACGGTAATAACAGGTAGTTCTATTTTCAAATCTGTTTTTTGAAGTTTTTGAGTAAATATAAATAACAAACTAATTCCAAGTACAGCTAAAAGCAGGATTGAACCTAAAAATGGGATGAGCTTAATTCCATAGTAAGAATATAGGTATAAATTTTGTGGGTTTCCCATAGGCATCAAGCTACTACCGATGTTTGCCGCAATTGTCTGCAGGATGATTGTATCCATCATGTTCATTTGTGTTTTTTTACTAATGACAAGTGTTATTGGTACAAAAGTGAGGAGAGCGACATCATTTGTTACAAACATGGAGCAAATAAAGCATAACAAAATTAGAATAATAGATATTGACCTGCTGTTATTGCATTTATTTAAAATCGCAACGGCAAGTTTGTCTAATATCTTTAGCTGTTCCAAGGCCTTAATGGCTACCATCAGATTAAATAAGCTAATTAACACTTCAAAGTTAATATATTCGATCTTTGGCGAATGTATTAAGCAGCTGACAATTGCTAGTATCAGTGAAATGGTAAGTACTAAATCCTTTTTTAAAAATTCGAATTTCATAAGGAGTCTTTTTTTATTTTGAACAAATACTATTTCTTTCACAATACACCACCTGTAAGTTATGTTAGTAAATATACGTTTTTTGGGATAACTCGATATTGCTAGAAAAGAGGATGACATAAGGTCCTAAATAAGAGTTTTGTAATGTTTCATCCCTTCAACAAAATCCTTTTTTTCTTAGTGTCTTTCATGTTGTAAATATGTGCAATATAGACGAATCCAGCTAGGGGGATTAATTGAGAAAACAAATGTTTTTTGTATGATACCATAAATAAATTAAATGTTTTATTTTTTTAATATTCCTATAATATTCCGTCGATTCTTGATTTCAAATAATTTATATGCTGTCTCTTAT
>NZ_JBEUTW010000772.1:0-833 GCF_040492675.1 Bacillus sp. AP50 | reverse complement strand
ATCTAGAGTCTATGTAGATTTAAAAAATCTCTAACAAAATGTTTGTATTGTAACGTTACTACCAAAACTATTGCTCTAAACACCATAATTTGAAGAAACAGTACCCTATGTTCTAATCCTCAATTCCTCCTACAGCTCTATGTTGAGTAAAACTAGTTAATCCCTATAATATAAAAAGAGCACCCCTTTTTGGATGCTCTTCGTTATAACTATATATTATTTAATTTTCTTCATTTGTTGGTACCATTTTTCCTTCTTGAGAAGAATCTGTACCTGTACCTTCCGATTTTTCAACAGTTTTTACATCTCCTTTAGATGCTGGCACTGCATCTTTAGGTAAATCAAAGTTTTGTGAGGAAGACGTTGTTCCATCTACACTCTGTGTAATTACTTGATTTGAATTTTCATTTGACTTTAAATTGTCCGTTTTCGCATCTTCTGCACCAATTGCACCACTCGCTAATAATCCTGTACTTAAAAATGCTCCTGCTAATAATGTTTTAATCATTCTTCATTACCTCCTGTGTATTTGTAATATTCATCAAAAAAGTATCTAGAGTTAATGTTTTAGTCATTATCTTTATCTACTTGCTTTTTGATTACATTTAGCATAAGACAAGAATCTATAGTTGGTATGGACTGTATCTGGAGATTATGTAAAGAAAAATAGATGTTCAATTGTATATCCTAATGAGTGCTTAGACAAGATTAAGATTTTATATGAGTTTGATAGTTGAATTACCCTTTGTTTTTGATCGTAAGGTTTATGGCTGGGGTAAAGCCAATTAAGGACCTAATCTTTTCTAATTTGGAAGTAAACTTTTGGCTAAAAG
>NZ_JBEUTW010000771.1:0-1288 GCF_040492675.1 Bacillus sp. AP50 | reverse complement strand
AAAATAAACACATCTCGCATTTTTGAGGTGTGTTTTTTTGTTCATTCCAAGTTATTTTCATAGTGATGTGACATTTGTCCTTTTGCCATTATAGGATGATGGTTTTTAATTAAGTCAGAAATAAAGGATGAGGAGATGATTTTTTGAAAGGTATTATATTTGCTGTTTTTGCGGGGATATTTATAACACTTCAAGGAACCTTTAATGCGAAACTTAGTTCACATATCGGTATATGGTCGACGAGTATTATAACCCATTTAATTGGATTCATTATTGCAACAACTGTATTTTTGTTAAAGAAAGAAGAGAAAATAACGGATTTAAAGAGTGTGAAAAAAATATATTTAACAGCGGGTGCATTTGGTGGATTCATTATTTGTGCAGAAACTATGGCGATATATGCACTAGGAGTTACATTGACAGCTGGCACACTTATGGTTGCTCAATTGTTAACGGCAACAGTTATTGAAATGAAAGGACTGTTTCATATAAAAAAGATACAGATGGAGAGATATCATATTGTGGGAACAATAATAATGATTATAGGTATTGTTGTATTTAATATGTAAATGAAAGGAGAAATGAATATGGAGGATAGATCAGGTTTAATTACGCATTATTTGAAAACCAATAAAACGCTCGAGGTTTTTTCAGAAATAGATACAGCTTATTTTCAATTAAATCACTTTGAAAAAGACGAGCTCATTTGCAATATAGATGACGAAATGGATCGTTTATATTTTGTTGTTAAAGGTAAAGTAAAAGTTTACACGATTACATCTGAAGGGAAGAAACTAATTCTTCGCTTTATCAATCCATTGGCCATTGTTGGTGATATTGAATTAATTCAAAATAGCAAAGCGCATAATGTCGTTGAAGCTTGTTCAGATGTTGTAGCAATCTCTATTTCTAATACGGTTATTAGAAACAAGTTATTACATGATCCTATATTTATGAAGTTCTTGCTTGAAAACATTGCGAACACGTTAAAAATATCGACTCGTTTTACTGCTCTTAATTTACTTTATCCTGTAGAAGTACGTGTAGCTAGTTATTTGCTTTCAATTTCAACAGATAGTAACGGGAATATGTATAAAGGGGATTTGGATGCAACTTCAGTAACGAGTATTGCAGATTTTATAGGGGTAAGTTATAGGCACGTAATTCGGGTATTACAAAGATTTTATAATGAAAAACTAATTGAAAAGAGTAATGGAGTTATTGTAATTAAAGATTTTTCTAGAATGAAGGAAGTCGCTAAAGATAATATATATGAGCAATGAAAGGG
>NZ_JBEUTW010000770.1:0-1093 GCF_040492675.1 Bacillus sp. AP50 | reverse complement strand
GTATTATGTTTATGAGATAATACTGGATAATAAATATCTGTTTCAATGTTATACAACTGGTACAATTTATTTTTCACCTCATCTCTTCTTCCATTTATAATTCTAATCGGAAAAAGATGCCAAACATTATCTTCTGTCATCCTAGGTAGCTTTATTAATTCTCTATCCTCTAATTCTTTTAAATTGCGTATATATCGTTGAGCCAAAAATACTCTCTTTAAATTGTTATACGATAGGAACTTAATTCTCTCTAAACCAATAGCTGCTTGAAGGTTATCAATTTTAGAATTAAAGCCAAAATCTAATACTTTTTTATTTTTTTTATCAACTTCAAATCCATGATAACTATATTGATTGCAACGAATTGCAAGATTTTCATTATTAGTAACTATTGCACCCGCCTTACCACATACACCAAAGTTTTTATATGGATTAAAACTCAGAATAATAATATCTCCATATTCTCCAAGGTTTGAGGAACCAATAGCCTGACATGCATCTTCAATAATTCTTAACTGATAAACATCTGCAATTTCACGAATTCTTTTCATATCACATTGTTTACCATACAAATGAACAGGTAAAATGCATTTTGTTTTTTGGGTTATTGCTTCTTCTATTTTAAGTGGATCAATACAATAACTCTTGTGATCAATATCTACAAATACAGGTTTTGCTCCAATTGCTAACACTGCATTTTCAGTAGCAGCAAAACTATTAGCTGGCATAATCACTTCATCGCCTGGCTGAATACCAATAGATAACAAAGACACCATAAGTGCGTCTGTCCCACTACTTGTTGCAATTACAAACTTCTTGTTTAAATAGTCCCCAATTACTTCTTCTAATTTTTTAGAAAATGGTCCACTTGTGAATTGACCTGTCGGTAAAACCTCTTTTAAAGTTCCTATTATTCCGTCAATTTCACTTTGAGAAATTAGCCGATTAACTGGCATAAATTCTATTTTCTGTATATTTTTTCTGCTATAATTGAAAATATCTTTTTCTATATCAATATCTATTTTCAATTTATTTTCTCTAAATAATTTCTCTTTCATTTTGTGATTCGGTAATACATTACTAATTTCAAATT
>NZ_JBEUTW010000769.1:0-1687 GCF_040492675.1 Bacillus sp. AP50 | reverse complement strand
GCATTAAAGTGTATACTGCAAATTATTTGTTTTATGTAAGTGGACTGTTTGGTATCGGGTTAATTATTTGTATAATGGGTGCAATAAAGAGTCTAGGTCCAGCATATACGGTGCTAATTAGTCTTATTACTCAATTGGTTGTTGCGTTATGCATTGATACATTTGGATTATTTGGAATGGAGAGCATTCCATTACAAATAAATAAATTAGTTGGTATAGGTTTATTAATTGTGGGAGTAGGAATTTTTAAAAATCTATTTTTGAATAAGAAAGCTATTCATATAAATGAGGATAGTGTCTAAAGGATATAAAGGGGAAAAGTGTGAATGGTCAGAACTTATACATTTAGATAGTAATAAGTGAGCGATGAGGAGAGAGGATAAATGAATCAGTTAATGTTGCAAGATGGTGTACACTATTTGAAAAGCAATGGGGTATTGCATTGGTGTAAAGTTGCAGGGGCAGCTCATAATACAGTTCCTCTCATTATTGTACATGGTGGTCCAGGTGGCAATCATTATGTATTCGAAAGAACACTTGGGTTGAGGTTAGAAGAAAATATGACTGTTGTTTATTATGAACAAAGAGGATGTGGTAGAAGTGAGGCACCACAAGATGACGGTGAGTACTCAATCAATACTCTAGTCGAAGATTTAGAGGAATTAAGAAAGCAATTACATGTAGAGAAGATAAATTTGTTAGGATATTCTTTTGGTGGACAACTTTGTTTAGAGTATGCTTTGAAATATCCGAAAAATGTTGAACAAATGGTATTACAAGCACCATCGTTAGATGATTTAAATGATATGTATACTGTGCAGATAGAAGGTTTTCTACAAGTAACGAAAGGAGAAATGAAAGAAGAAATATTGATAATAAGTAAGTCAGAAATTCCTTTAAAAGAAAGGTATAATCAAGTTTGGAGTATAGTTGATACAAAAGCTGTAGATCGATTATTGTTTAAAAATGAAGAATTTGCAAAGCTAAATCGGAGTCTTTGGGAGGAAAGTCAGTTAAGTAATACAGGGAAGATGAGCAAAGTTATTTTTGGAACAAAATCATCTTTACCGCTTATTGAGCGTATTAAAGGTTTAGAAATTGATACGTGTGTCATAGTTGGAGCGCATGACTATAACACGGGTGTAGGAATGAGTTATAGAATAACGAGACAATTGAAAAATGGTAAACTTGTTATATTTGAAAATAGTGGACATTTCCCAGATATCGAGGAGACGGATAAAGTATGTGAAACAATTATTGAGTTTTTGGAATAAAAGGGGGATATTAAGGTCGAACCGAATTAATAGAGTTGAATTGGTTATTGGGATATTAAATCATGTAATATGCTAATTGTTTACTTGTAATTGAGGAAGAATCAATTAGTGTATTTGGAAAATAAGTAAAAAAGACCTCGTAAGGTGGAGGTCTTCTTGATTTATTATTTAATATTTTGAACTTATATGAACTGAAGTAGAAGAGTATGATAAGCAATTTCAGGGAACGAGAATATAACCGAATATAAAATATTACTAAACGTATATAACTAATGAATACAATGTCTTTTTCAGTTATTAAGTTGTAAATCATTTTATGATAAAATCTTTTACATAATTTAATAAAGGGGTAGTATTTAATGGGTTATTTCTCAAATGGTTTATTAGTTTTGTTTGTGCTTATCGTATGTAGT
>NZ_JBEUTW010000768.1:0-1570 GCF_040492675.1 Bacillus sp. AP50 | reverse complement strand
AACAAGTGAGATAATGATTGTTATTACTATTAAGTTTAGTAAGCAGAAATATGTCCATTTTCTAGTTTTTTTAAGATTCTTTGCAAAAATAAATAGTCCTGGAAATACAGTAAGCATACCTATCCAAACTAGAATAGAATGTCCAATTAGGTTTACATCTGCAGGAATTAATCCTGAGACTATAGTGGAAACTCCTATTATAATTATAAAAAATGTTGCTATTTTATTAATTTTTGTTTTTTCTAGATGTTGTGAAATATATAGTACTCCAATACAAAATGTTATTCCATTAAGAATAAAGAGTAAATTCATCCAAAAGTGATTAGGGGAGCATATTTCATAAGGAGCTATTTCGTAGGTGAATTCTCCACAGGTTGTTACACCTAGATCACTCATTGCATGATGCAAATAGTTATAAGATGCTGTAGAAGTGAAAATAAAGAAAGGTTCAATTAAAAAGTATAGGCAAGTTGCAATCCAACTAAATAAGCCAATCCTATTTGATATATACATTAGATGCCTCCTTTGAAAAAGGTATATTTCCGTTGTAGGTGGTTGCATTATCAAAAGTGAAAAATTTCAAGTTGAGAGTCGATAACCATTTTTAATAATATAGGGTTTTCTAGACAAATGTGTTTAGCGGAAAGACGTGTGAAAAATGGATGGGGTATAACTTAACAAAATCGTTATTTGAGAAAAAGGGATTAGTTTAGTTTTGATTCTGCTAATCCTCAACCAATTATAAAAAGCAGGCCGAATATGAGAGGGTAAAAAATACACGAAATTATTATACTAGTTATAACGACTTTTTTTGATGTACCTTTTGGAGCGAAAATAATTAAAACCAGTGATACAAATATTAAATAAATTAAATTACTATCACTATAAAAGGTAAAAAATACGATAATAGTTAACAAATTTGAAATGAAACCGAATTATTTTCTCATTACTTTAGCCTTTCTTGGAAAAATAAATAATCCAGATTATACCATGAATGAATAAGGTTTAAGTAAAATTTTAACAAAAACGTTATTTGAATAAAAAGAAGTTAGATAAGGATGAAGAATAGTCATCTCTTATGCTGGGGAGCTTAACGGATATCTAAATGAATTAAGGATGAGTATATGTTGAAAAGAAAAGTGGTTAGTTTGTTTTTGGGAATTACTATGGTAGTTTTATTTTTAAATCCGTTAGATACCAAAGCGTTTAATATTGATAATCAAGAGTTTTATGATTCTTATAATACTTTATTAGCACCATATGCAAGTCAAGTTATCAGAAGGAAGCTTGGACCAGATCATCAGTATAGTTTGACGGACACAAAAATTATAAAAATTGAACGTTTCCCAGAAGAAAACTTTAATTTTATTGTTACAGTTCAATATAAAACTTATATAGGAGCTCATAACCCTCCGAATGGCATAGAAACTATTACTTTTAATATAAATCCAAGTGGAGTAAAGGTTATAAATTTTGTTCATAAAGATGCTTAAAGAAGAAGTAATATTGTTCGTACATTGATGGAAAGGATATTTGAACTGAAAAATGTTATAAAAATTTCATTTTGTAG
>NZ_JBEUTW010000767.1:0-1124 GCF_040492675.1 Bacillus sp. AP50 | reverse complement strand
ATGCAGCAATTAGCGATAAACCATCAAAAGCACTACACATTACGTTGGCATAAAGATAGAAATATGTATGCTATAAAAGAGTCAGGTACAAAGTATTATATCGTCAAGCGAGAGTATGAAGAAGATATACAAATTGATTTGCATACGTTTCCAAATCCGATGACATATAACCCAAGTGGAAATATTAATAGAGGTGGTACGATTATAATTTCGTATAGAAATTATAAATATGAAATTGTATTTCAGCTTGGAAGAGGGAGATTTACGTATCGTGAAATGTCAAAAAGGATTCATAATGGCTGAAATGATTGTATCGTTAAGTGTTTTAATGATGGCTGTATCGTTACTACTACCGCAAACAGTATTAGTTATGCAAGAAAGAAAAAATATACAAATTCGTTATAAGGCAACTGGATTATTAAAAAAAGAAGCAGCTATATATATGTATGGAAATGAAGAAAAGCGAATAATAGAAAAGAATATAAATGGAATTGTGTATTACACATATTGGGGAGGCAATGAAGTTTGTACCATGTGGAAAGATGTGAAAGACAGAATGATGGAACAATGCTTTTATGTAGGAGAAAAAATAAATTAGAATTTGGTTTTTCATTAATAGAAATGATTGTATGTCTGTTTCTATTATCAATATTTTTTTTGCTCTTTCCCCGCCTACATTTCATTGAAATGGAAAATAAACAGTCGAAAGGGTTAAATGATTGGGAGTGGGATGTGTATTTAGGGCAAATGCAATTGGAGTTTCGTGAAGTATCATCTGGAGAACAGCTAGCATTTGAAAATGGAGAAAGTATTTTACAATTCCGATCGCGTAATGGGAGTGAAGTATCGTATGAAAAAGAGAATAGTCGTCTTATAAGAAAGGTAAATAGGCGCGGGAGGGAAGTTGTTTTACAAAATATTGGAACGGTTTCTTACAAACTAACACCTCATGTACTCATTATAAATGTGAAAGATACTAGTGGGAAAATATATGAAGGTGTAGTTATGCGATATAGCGAAATAGGAATAAACGTATGAGAAAGCAAAAGGGATTTACAATGCCTGGAACGATTATCTTTCTTATTTTATTAACTTCTTTTTTTATATACGAAACAAATATGTTG
>NZ_JBEUTW010000766.1:0-1135 GCF_040492675.1 Bacillus sp. AP50 | reverse complement strand
AAAAAGAGCACCATGCATCAGTGCCCTTTCAGATAGGAGGTAACACTTTGAGTTGGATACTTAAAAAGTATATGGTATAGAAGAGAAATACGACCTAAAATTTATTATCAACTCAATACAAAAGAGCAGTTAACGAAGGTTAACCGCTCAGTCCTCAGAGAAAGGAAAAAGAACATTACAGATGTCAATGTGAATTCAAGCTGTATCAGCCCATTTATAGTATCGGACATAATTAAAAATTTTATTCGGATAAACCAAATAAAAGAGCAGCTAGCAAGAGCTAACTGCTCAACCCTCGACCAAGAGAGCTAGAGTGGGAAGAATTTAAAGCTGACTTTTTACAGTCCTATATAGTATCGGTGAAATATAGAATTTTATTCGTGTGAAACATAAAAAGAGCAGCTAGTAAAAACTAGCTACTCAGCCTTCGGGTATGAAGGGAAATCAGAAACTGTATATACATTATTAACGGAATATTGGGTTTTATTCAGGAGTTAGAGGAAAATGAATAAATTTAGACTGTTCCAACTTGGTTTTGGTCTGCAACATCAGAATCAAATGTGTTTGTTGCACTAACACCGTTAAATGTATTGAGAACAAAAGCAACGTTAGATGAACCTGAACCATTATAAGCTTTTGTATTTTCTTTTGGAGAAACGTTATAAAAATCACCTAAGTTGAAAGAACCGTTACTATTTTGCACAACCATATTTCCGACAATAGATGGCATAGCTTTCACCTTCTTTCCTAGGAAGCATTTAAATTAGTATATGGTGTATGCGTCTAGTGGTTCATCTGAAACTGAGAATTTTGAAATGAAGTTTGATTGAAAATCTAATAAAATAATCCTTTTGAAATTATATAGGTACAATTCACATTTGAGCCGCTTTTTGAATGTAAGAAGGTATTAAATTAATAAAAACGCCTAAAATGGAAAAAAACTGTTTTATAAGAAGGAGTGAGAGGATTGGATAATTTAAAGAAAAAGAAACTAAAAAAAGCAATTGCTCGTCGGACAAAGGTTATACAAAAATATGAGAAAGACAGAATAGATAAAGCTTGGAGGAATCTTTTTATACAGACAAGTATAATGTAATAAATATAGTCCGGCTAGAAAACTAGAGGACACCAATTC
>NZ_JBEUTW010000765.1:0-1392 GCF_040492675.1 Bacillus sp. AP50 | reverse complement strand
CTACTATAGTATATGAATAGAACTTTAATATGTAATAGTTCAATTGTTGGATTTAATAGAATTAATAGATTAACCCATTTATACAAACAAAAGAACATAACGAAAGGAAACAGAGATGGATGTATGCCTCGAAAAACATAGGTTTTAAGACATGTAATGGGATATGAAATTCATCATATTGGTCAGCTATCTATATGGGCGAGGGAGTTAAACTTGCAATCTGTTTCAGCAAATTTGATTGGACGAGGATGATAGAATTAAAAACCGACTTGCATCTCAAACGCAAGTCGGTTTTTATATATAAGAAGATTTCTTAATTGAAATCCTCGGATTTTTTCTGACGTATATGTAAAAACATTAAGGTGGTAATGATTAAAAAAATCATTATAGTTTGTATAATTAAATTTTTAAACTGAAGCAATATTGTCCAAGATGTAAGGGCGTCTTTAAAAGCTTGGAGTGCAGAGTACGAGGAAGGATCAAAACCATACTGTAGCAACTTTTTTGTTTCAATAAATGAAATGTTTTCTTCATCTGCATCTAATATTACTGAAATTAGTCTAGTATCTCCAAGTTTTGCTGTACTGACAAAACTATAATTACCGTTAGTTGAAAAACTAGTTTGTAAGCCATCAACACCTTGAAGTTTAATGTTTTCATTAAGGGAATATATCATTTTATTCGTATTGAAAACCTGGGAATCTTTGAAGGTAAATTGGTAAGAGGTTAGTTTCGTAATATTCAATACATCTGGAAAATCTTTTACTAATTTTGCTGCTAGTTTAGCTGCGTCTATCGCTGTTGTAGTTGATTGTTTATCTGTATCATTATTAATTCCAGTAGAGTTTAGAAATGGAGATGGTTGTAATAACTTTAGTTCTTTTGCTTTTTTATTCATTAATACTGTAAAGTTATCTTCATTTCCAGCAATGTGTTCTGCTAGAGCGAGTGCAGAACGATTATTCCCTGCCAGTAGCAATGCATGAAGTAAATCACGAACCGTTGTTTTATCATTCGATGTTACTTGTATAGGGCTTGTTTCTACTCGGAAAACTTCGTTACTTATTTGTACTAAGTCATCTAACTGTATTTTTCTATCATTTAGTTGCTCCAATACGATATATTCTGTCATTAATTTAGATAAAGCAGCTGATTGTACCGGAGTTTCTTCATTTTTTTTATAAACAATTTCACCTGAATTAGCATTTATTAAAATAGCTGATTTAGCTTGAATAATCGGACCATTTACATAAAGATAAAAATATAAAACGATAAGTGCAGTAATAAAAAAAGATAATAATAAAATAGCGAATTTCTTTAAGAATTGCATAAGCGATCCTCCTATTATGACATCAATACTAGTATTGTAAAAAGGAATGCTTAATTAGGAAG
>NZ_JBEUTW010000764.1:0-1416 GCF_040492675.1 Bacillus sp. AP50 | reverse complement strand
ACTATGGATAGTTGCGTTGTATTTGTAAACGGACAACCTTTTTTAGTTCTTTCAGTAGCTGGTATTGAAATTGCTAGATTAGAGATTTCCCTTCAAGTAGCATTAGCTCTAAGAGTGCTTGGGATACCAATCTGTGATTAATTACCAAATTAAAAGAAAAAGAGGGCATTAGCCCTCTTTTTTTATTTTCTTCTCACCTTTTCTTAACAACAAACAAAATTCAAATTTAATTAATTATAAAAAATTAAAGTATATGAACGTTACATGAAACACTTGTTAAGATAGCTGTCCTTCACACTATTTATTTCGCCGACATTATATAATCAAAGCACACAATGATTAACTTTTTATACGGCTTATTTTAAGTGTGCTAGCATTCTAGGCTAGATGATCATGACTGCAAAAAAACTTCAAGTTCTCGTTTATATAAATCAAATAACGCTTTCACTTTTTGAACCGATTGATAATCTTTAAATTGCGGTTTTCTATCTTCTTCTCCTTGAAGAGCACTAATCCAACTATACTCTACATCTACAATATGAAATAATGTTTCTAACATACCCCCAGTTTGCAAAGTAAATCTTCCTCTGAAAGTTGTTCACACCACTTAAACCAATCATCTCTTACTTGCCAATTATATTGAAATAAAGTGTACACATTTATCTCTCCCTTACTTCAATTATCCACCTAACAGCATCTGTTATACATTTAACCATTGACAATCACTTCTCTTCGGCCAAGTTCCTCTACAGCGTGATTAATTATTTCACTTACAGATAAAGAACCATCCAATATGATATCTGAATTCGGCTTAACAGTATGAATTGCCTCTAAATAAGCTTTTCTCGCATATGTCATGTAATGTTCCAAATCATTATGTATTTCATCTATTGTACCTTCCTTAAAATCTCGCAAAATCCTTCTAGCCATCGCAATATCTAAAGGCGTATCAATAAATATAGTTACATCAATGAATTTTCGCATCTCACTATTTAAGTATGCAAAAGGATAATCTACAATAATATAGTCTAAGGTATTATTTTGTATAAGTTGCTCAATATCATGAATTAATGGTGTTAATACCCACTCGTCGTAATTCGCCCCATCATCAATCCATTTACAAATATCAGCAGGAGATTTATCAAATGTGTAACTATCAAAATATAGAGCTTTTGAGTTTTTAAACTTATGCTTTAATCTTTCTGTAATTGTAGTTTTACCTCCCCCCGAAACAGCTGCAATTGAAATTATTTTTGTTTTATTATCCACTATACCCACCAAACCCCTTTGTTAACATAATATAATTATAAATTACTATCATTGCTACTTCTTCCATTCATATTCTAACATACTCATTTCCCATAAATTCCAATACGTTTCTCCTACTCTTTTTGACTCTCTTAATAAGCCTTCTTT
>NZ_JBEUTW010000763.1:0-2087 GCF_040492675.1 Bacillus sp. AP50 | reverse complement strand
CTTATAAGGAGATTCAAATTCTACATTCGTCTTCCCTTGAAGTAATTCACTATACGTATTGGATAATTGTCGGATGAAAACTCCTAAACTCCATCCATCGTAAATAATGTGATGAAACATTAAATGTAAAACAAATGTATCTTCACTGAATTTAATAATGTGGAATTTAAACAAAGGCCCCTCTTCTAAACTAAATTTCTCATTCACTATAGATTCTAAGAAATTTTTAAAAATAGATTTTTGTTGTGTGTTTTTAAAAGCAGTTAAATCCTTAATTGGTATATCAAATTCTACATTCTTTTGAATTAATTGCTTTATTTTTTCATCCCTCTTCTTAAATATTGTACGTAGCGCCGGATGTGATTGCACTATTATGGTAAGCGCTTTCTCCAAAACCTCTATCTGAAGTTTTCCTTTTAACTTTATTATAATCGGTTCATTGTTCATTCCTTTTTTTATTTCCATTTGATGAGCTATCCATAATGCTTCTTGGCCTACCGTTGCATCCAATTCTTCTACAATTTCATATTTCTCTTGTATTTCTTTCATATGAATTTCTCCTTTTATAAATATTTAAAAACGGATAATATTTACAGTTACAACTATATGTACATATTCTGCAATTTGTAAATCTATATTTTCCGACTAAATTCAACATTTATTTCACTTATTGCATAGTTATTAAAATTATGAATAAAACTCATATTTATACTGTAACAGTTCATACTTTTATTCAATTTAAGCATAAAAAACCATTTCACTAATAATTCTAATTTCTTTTTATACAGTATTCTTGCATATATTTATTAAAGTAAATTGCCTAATTTATTCTCCGAAATAAATTCAAGAATATTCCAACTGGTCACTATATATACTTCTTATAACATAAACTGTAAAGGAGGAGTCCGTACATAATGGAATATAGATTATTAGGCAACACAGGATTAATAGTTTCAGAGATAGGATTTGGTTCTTGGGCAATTGGTGGAGATGAATGGGGTGCAGTAAAAGATAATGAATCCATTGATGCAATTGAGAAAGCAATTGATCTAGGGGTCAATTTTATTGACACTGCTGATGTTTATGGATTAGGTCATAGTGAAACACTCGTTGCAAAAGCTATAAATGATCACAGGCAGGATATCATTCTTTCTACAAAAGGTGGATTAATTGGTCATCATTATGACCCAAATCAACCAGCTGTTTATGGAGATCCTCAAAAGATCATTGATGCGTTTGAGGCTAGTTTACTGCGGCTTAAAACGGATTATATAGATGTGTACTTTTGTCATATTTGGTGGGATAAACATGAAGAAACAGAGGCCTTTCTACAAGCTTTCCAAACCTTAAAAAAATCTGGCAAAGTGAGAGCTGTTGGCGTTTCTACTAATGATTTAGATTATATAAAACATTTTAATCAGAATAATGATTTAGATGTCGTACAATTCGATTATAGTATTTTAAATAAAGAACCTGAAAAAGACATCCTTCCTTATATTGAAAAACATAATTTAGGTGCTGTGATAAGAGGTCCACTTAAGATGGGAATTTTAACTGGGAAATTTAATCATGAAACTCAATTTCCAGACGATGATTTAAGAAAAGATTGGCCAAAAGAAAAATGGTTTAAAGATAGCTTACATACAGTAGAGAAATTACGTTCACTTGTACGCTCAAATCGAAGTTTAGCGCAAGTTGCTTTACGTTATGTTTTAAGTCACCCAGCAGTTTCAGTTGCTATTCCTGGTGCAAAAAATTCTACTCAGGTTGAAGAAAATTCTTCACACTTAACTCGTCCATTATTATTAGATAATGAAATTGAATTCATTAAAAAGCTTTGATCAGATCATTGTTCACCTACAAAAATTATGCTGATTCTTCTACCAAATCCATACTACTACTTCTTCTCAACTAGAACATATCTTTAATACTTCCACCCTATTTTTTTCTCTTTTTCCAACAATATCTACAGTTTATAAGGTAGTTGAGCTCTTATATTCAACTACCTTATAATAGTTCTACATTAGATTAAATTACCTACTACATTAGTTGCATACAAGCTAGGGCATCATGCAACTCAAATAAAC
>NZ_JBEUTW010000762.1:0-1370 GCF_040492675.1 Bacillus sp. AP50 | reverse complement strand
ACCTGCACACGTACAACCATATGATGTCTCACCGTGAGGCATTAGCGGCTACTGGTATTCAAGGTGAATCGGACTTGCGTAGTCTGTTCCAACAGATTATTGATAATGCCCCTGAGAACACAAACATTGAGGGTATCAAGACGTTCTTGAATAACACTACAGACCAGTTACTTGGTCGAGCAGTAGGTGAGTACACACCTCCGTGGATGCGTAACAGCACCATCATTGGTAGTGCTTTGCATCTGAGTAATTCAGGTATCTACAACGCTATGGATTTGATGACAACTGCTAATGAGATTGGTATGCGTCAAATGATTACCAAATCTGTACAGGCTCTACCTGAAGTGTTCCGTGATATTAGTAAGCTCAGCAAGTCTGAAGCTGCTCGTTTAAAGGATGTGCTTGCTGCGGATGTTCTGGCAGAGGGTCGTCTGAAGAACTTCATTACGCACTTCGATGATAACCATACTGTGAACTCTGGTACGTTCAGTTCTGCTATAGCTAATGCTGCACAGAGCGTGAAGTACCTGAATGCGTCTGAACATCTTCGCCGTTGGAACGTGCATATTATTGCAAGCGCGTACGAGGATATGATTCAAGGTGCAGTACAAGGCAATAAGAAGTTCGCTGAGTACTTCAAGAGTATTGGTATGTCAGACGAGCTTATGGGTAAAATCCGTAAAGAGATTGATACACATGGGATGCTTGTTAACAAGTGGGATGCTGATGTAGCATTTGATACGCAGCGGTACATGAGTATGGCTAGTGATAACTTAGCTATGACTGTACATGCTGGGGAGGTTCCTGCGTTGTTGGAACAAACCGTAACGGGTAAGGTAATCTTCCCGTACATGCGGTATGCGTTTGCTGGTAATCAGAAGATTCTACGTCGTGTGAATGCACGTTCTGGTCTTGCTGGTGTAGCGATGCTATTAGCGGCACAAGCACCTTTGAGTGCAATGCTTGCAGCTACCATCAACGTAACGAACGGTAAGGAATGGGATGATAACCTAGCAATCGTAGCAATGCGGACTGCAACCTCATTGGGTTATATTAGCCAAGCTATTGACCCAATTGCATCTGGAGGTTTCACGAACAGCGCTGTTGTGTTATCACCATTAACAAGTACGCTACGCCTTGGTAAAGCCCTAGTAAATGAAGATTCCTCTTTGTATGACGTAACGAATAACGTTCCGTTCATGGGGGTATCGGTATTGAATATGGCTATTGGTGTAGCTAAATCTGCTCAAGAGGACTAAGATGGCTTACAGCTATTTTGACTACGAGGGCACAGGCACAACCATCCAGACTGACATCTTGTGCGTGAGTACAGAACTCACGCACAAGATGTCAGTCTGGATGGTTGTGCC
>NZ_JBEUTW010000761.1:0-985 GCF_040492675.1 Bacillus sp. AP50 | reverse complement strand
ATATATAAGTGATTTGTGTTAGGAAATAAAGGATATTTTTATTCGCAAAAATAATTAGGGTAAGAAGGGGAAATAGTGAGAAAATGAAACAACTTTTAGGTGCAGTATTTGCAGCAACAACTTTAATATCTTTAGCAAATCTACGGACAGATACAATCTTTAAAGATATTCTTATTGACCATTTGGTTATATAAAGAAAACATAGATATAAAAAGGGAAAGTAAAGTAGCTGGTTATGGAAAATGGTACATATGATTTTGGTGGATAGTATTACACGTGGTCAAGTTGCTAGATTACTTTATCTTCGTTTGATATAATTATTACTACAGTAGTATTACAGTAATACCTTGGGTATATAATAAAAGAAGAGATGCTTGATACATCTCTTCTGGTAACTGTTGCCGTAAGGCGGGTAGTTACTAAATAAATTTATTTTCTTTTTCTAGAACTTCCCTTTTGCTTCCGACGGCGTAGGGAGGTTCTTTTGCGTTTTGCTAATATTATTCACTAGCTTGTTTCCATAACCAATAACAATAATTCCTAGAAATACTTTCAATAAATTCTGTAGCAAAGACAGTAAATATTCCATCATAGGAGTCACCTACTTTCCCTCTACATAAAAAAGAGAAAGGACAGCACCCACCCTACGTCATACAGTTAAATCTATTCTATCATCCTAGTACAATCTCACCAATATAAACAAGACCACCATTATTGATAGTCTTTTTAGGTAGATTTATAACAATTAATTACAATGTTTTTATATGTTGTTTACTATATACATTCATATTCGCCTTATGATCTTTAGCATAACCTATTACATGGCATATGTTTTTTGTACCAAGCTTTGTTAATGCATTTCGCCTTCGTAGGTGTTGAAGGTTTAGAACTATCCTTTAGTATAGTCATATCATTAGAACATCCTGCGATATTTAGACAGAATGTAGCTAATAAACACGATAGTAATAATTTATTCATATAATCA
>NZ_JBEUTW010000760.1:0-1540 GCF_040492675.1 Bacillus sp. AP50 | reverse complement strand
ACTCTATAGTGAGCAGTGGAAATGAAGGGAGAATATACATGGAAATTTTACATGCAAAAAGTATTAGTAAAGTATATAAAGGGAAAGTACCTTATAAAGCATTAGTAGATATTGATTTATCAATTCAAGAAGGTGAATTTGTAGGAATTATGGGTCCATCAGGTAGCGGAAAAACAACGTTATTAAATATGGTATCTACTATTGATTCTCCATCATCGGGAGAAATATTTATTAATGGCACAAATCCTTTTCAATTATCATCAGAAGAATTAGCGTTATTCCGCAGAAAACAATTAGGATTTGTTTTTCAATCATTTAATCTTCTTAGCACACTTACTGTAAAAGAAAACATCGTATTGCCGATGACTTTAGATGGTGTTTCCGTGCAAGAAATGAACAAGCGATTGGAAGAGATTGCAGAGAAGTTAAATATTACAGATATATTGAATAAAAGAACGTTTGAAATATCAGGGGGACAAGCTCAAAGAACAGCAATCGCTCGTGCAATTGTTCATAAGCCGCAATTATTACTTGCAGATGAACCAACAGGGAACTTGGACTCTAAATCTTCAAATGATGTAATGGAGATGCTGGATACTCTAAATAAAGAAGAAAAAGCAACGATGATGTTAGTTACACATGATCCGTATGCAGCGAGCTTTTGCAGCCGAGTAATCTTTATTAAAGATGGTCAACTATATAACGAAATTTATTGTGGTGAAAGTAGGCAAACTTTTTATCAAAAGATTATGGATGTCCTTTCTTTGTTAGGAGGGAAAAGGCATGACTTTTCGTCAGTTCGCATTTAATAATATTTTTCGCAATAAGCGTACATATGCTGCCCATTTTTTAAGTAGTGCATTTTCTATTATGATTTTCTTTACGTATGCTCTTTTATTATTTCATCCCGATTTACAAGGTGAGTTGAAATCGACAAGTGCAACAATAAGTGCATTTGGTACATTGGGATTTTCAGTTTCGCAAGGATTGATTTTTGTATTTTCATTTTTCTTCATTTTATATTCAGTTAGTTCGTTTTTAAAAACGCGTAAGAAAGAATTTGGCATTTTAATGATGCAAGGTATGTCAATGAGACAGCTTAAGAAATTATTATTAATTGAAAATATGTTGATTGGACTTGGTTCAATTTGTATAGGGATTTTCATTGGACTCATATTTTCTAAACTAGTCTTATTGATAAGTGCAAGTGTATTAATGATTAATAATGGTTTACCTTTTTATATACCAGTGCGGGCTGTATTATTAACTGTTATCACATTTCTTTTCTTGTTTTTAATTGTTTCATTATTTACATTTAAAATGATAAAAGTAACGGAACTTGTGGAACTTATTCGAGCAGAGGAAAAGCCAAAACCTGAACCGAAATCTTCAGTTTTATTATCGCTACTTTCTTTAATTAGTATAGGGTATGGATATTTTTCAGTATTTCGCTTCATACCAAGTACCAATTTTATTACGCTTGGAATAGGTGTGCTCCTAGTAATTATAGGAACGTACTTTTTATATACACAGTGTAGCG
>NZ_JBEUTW010000759.1:0-2114 GCF_040492675.1 Bacillus sp. AP50 | reverse complement strand
ATATAATGCAACGTGTAAATACGATTGATATTAGTAATGTACTACAATTGGAAAAAACTCTTTCGACTTTATTAAATAAGATGATTTCTTCAAAACTAGACCTTGAAAATTGGTTAAAAGAGCAGTCAAAAGTAATTTGGGAAATCGAAGAACAATTAAGATCACATTACATCGCCTTTCAATGTAATACGGATGATGAAGAAATAAAGGGAACTTTTGAACATGATCAACAATTTGTAAAGCCTCTTTTAAAGCGGTACCAAAATTTATTGGATAATAAATATTTAGAGTCACCTTTTCGAATGGAATTAGATTCTAACGTATATGGTTTGTTAGATGCAAAAATAAAAAATGCTCAAAAGTTATTTTGTGAGGAAAATATCGAATTAGAAATACAGGAAGACAAATTAGTCACAGAGTACTTTGAAATCACTGGAGGATTAAGTGGAATTTGGGACGGAGAAGAAAAAACGATAACAGAATTACAATCCTATTTACAAGATTCGAATCGTGACATCCGTAAAAAGGCAAAAACTATTATTTCTGAACAATTTTTATCTGTTGAAAAAGAACTCCAAAACATATTAAATCAATTAATTGAAATTCGCCATCAAAAAGCAAAAAATATTCAACTAGAGAATTATCGCGATTATATGTTCAAAAAATACGAGCGTTTTGATTATTCAGCGAAAGATTGCTATGAACTAGCCGAATCCATACGTAAGTATGTTGTGCCTCTTAAAGATAAAATAATGCTAGAGAAAAAAGAAAAACTGCAAGTTGATACGCTTCGCCCGTGGGATGTATCAGCTGTAACTCCAGATCAAAAAGTGCTTAAACCTATTGCAAATGAAAATGATTTAATTGAAAAGAGCACTCATATCTTTAATAAACTAGATGTTGAATTTTCAGCACTTTTAAATCAAATGTATAAACACGATTGTCTTGATTTAACAAGCCGCAAAGGAAAAGCAGCTGGTGGCTTTTGTGAGTACTTACCAGCTTCACAATTATCTTTTATTTTTATGAACTTAAATTATACACAAGATGATATTATCACTTTTATACATGAAATGGGTCATAGCATTCATAACGAACTCATAAAACCATTAAAATTACGACAGTATATAGAAATTCCAGCTGAAACAGCTGAACTAGCCAGTATGACAATGGAATTATTCTCGCTTAATTATTGGGATACCTTCTATACAGACAAAAAAGATTTAAAACAAGCAAAAATTAACTTCTTTAAAGATGTTATTTCATATTTACCTGTCATGCTTATTGTTGATCAATTTCAACACTGGCTGTATGAAAATCCAAGTCATACTTCTGAAGAAAGAAATGAAAAATACTTGCAACTTCAAAAACATTTTCAGTCTAGCGTCATACATATTGATGGCTATGAAAACTGGATAGCAACGAGTTGGTTACCTGTACTCCATATTTTTGAAGTACCATTTTATTATATTGAATATGCGATCGCCCAACTTGGTGCATTACAAATGTATAAACAATATAAAGAGGATCCTAAGCAAGCACTAGAAAATTATAAAAAGGCATTATCACTAGGAAGCTCGCAACCTATAAAAGAAGTGTATAATGCAGCCGGTATTCGTTTTGATTTTTCTGGTGAAACAATTAAAGAACTAATGCTATTTGTAGAAAAAGAATTAGAATTACTTGAACAAATATAAGAAGAAAACTACATCTATATTTTAGGTGTAGTTTTCTTCTTTATTTTATTAATCAGTTCTATGTACTGAGTATCTCCATATCCGATTGTAGGAAAAAGATGAAACAACTTCTTTAATAATTCTTGAGTTGATAAATCTTTATTTTTAGAAATGAATTTCATTACTGCATTATCTTCTGT
Source organism: Bacillus sp. AP50 (assembly GCF_040492675.1). Taxonomy (NCBI): domain Bacteria; kingdom Bacillati; phylum Bacillota; class Bacilli; order Caryophanales; family Bacillaceae; genus Bacillus; species Bacillus sp. AP50. Next base: position 238 of record NZ_JBEUTW010000759.1, on the reverse strand, counting down.
TAACATTTCTAAAAATAAGTCTATAGCCTGATACATTACAGGTGGTACCTTATGGGAGGTCTTTTTATGGTTTACTAATACTTCATTGTATATAGAAGAGTAATTCCCCAATTCAAGTTCAATTTGATTTACTTTAAATTCATCCTCTCTAAAGCTATTTAAGTATACCTTCCCTTCATAAGCAGACTGTTCAAGGTGAGAAAGTATGGTAAGTAGGTTCATTTGGCAAAACATATCT
>NZ_JBEUTW010000758.1:0-1117 GCF_040492675.1 Bacillus sp. AP50 | reverse complement strand
GTGCTAATATACTTACATTAATATATTACGCATATATACATTTCAAACTACATTACTTAATAGTTTCACCTTAATTTTTTCTTAGGAGGATTTACAATGAAATTACTAAAACTAAAACATATAATCCCTTTATCTGCAGCTGCAATTACATTCGTATGTAGTCAAAGCACAGCTGAAGCTTCTACCATTCATACAGTAAAAAAGAACGATACACTTTGGGGCATTAGTAAACAATACGGAGTTTCAATACAATCCATTAAACAGGCTAATAATAAAGGAAACGATCAAACCTTTATTGGCGAACAGTTACATATTCCAGGGTCCGTGAAATCAAATGAAATCACTGTTCCTCAAAACGCCAAGCCTGCGAACATTTCTGGACAAATTATTTATCAAGTACAACCGGGAGATTCATTAGAAACGATAGCAAGGCGTTACAATGTCACTGTCCAATCTATAAAACAAATTAACAATACAGTCGGAAACAAGCTTTATACAGGACAACATTTAAAAATCAACTCAAGTATTTCACAAAAAGAAAAAGACTTAATGGCACGCTTAGTTACCGCTGAAGCAGGTGGCGAATCCTATAAAGGAAAAGTAGCAGTAGCGAAAGTTATACTAAATCGTGTAAATGCAAAAGGTTTTCCAAATACAATAACAGGCGTTATTTATGAACCTATTAAATACGGATATGCATTTACTCCTGTTACAGATGGAAGAATTAATCAGCCTGCAAGCGTAGAAGCAAAAATGGCTGTAGAAGAGGCTATCTCCACAAATGGAGTACATTCTGACTGGCTTTATTTCTACAATCCAAAAACATCAACAGACAAGTGGATTACGACACGTCAGACAGTAGCAGTAATTGGTAATCATGTGTTTGCTAAATAAGATTTAAAATCATTAACAGACCTCTTCACTTAAAAGGTCTGTTTTTTTTCTATGTAAGATGTTATTAATCATATGACATAGTTATTTTTTAAACTATTTCTTCTTTTAAATAAAAATTTTTGTATTTACTCCGCCACTCGTAGAAATTAATAAAGCATCAAGTTCAAAAACTCCCACTTTATTAATAAAAGCTATTTCTTAACTTCATAAAATTGTTATACAC
>NZ_JBEUTW010000757.1:0-4084 GCF_040492675.1 Bacillus sp. AP50 | reverse complement strand
ATTTTTCTCTTATCGAAATTTAATTAGCTTACAGTAATACAGTGGTCATATATTTTTAAGAATAACGGAAGAATATATAGAAATTGCTACAGAAATGTGAAGTTTAATTAATTTAGGAGGAACAAACTTGTTTAATCAGCTTGTAAAAGTTATACCGAATTTATTTACGATTGGAAATTTATTGTGCGGTGTTTTCTCAATCACCTTGAATATGAGTGAATATTTAGGAGCAGCCTCCATTCTCATTTTCTTTTCAGCTGTTTTAGATTTTCTTGATGGAAGAATTGCAAGAAAATTAAAAGTGAACAGTGAGTTTGGCGTAGAATTGGATTCCTTAGCTGATATTGTTAGTTTCGGCGTCGCTCCTGCGCTTTTATTTCATACGATAGCAACACCTTCTATTTTAACTTCTTTGGCATTTATCCTATTCCCAACAATGGGTGCTTTAAGATTAGCTAAATTTAGTATTAAACCAACTATTGGATATTTTAAGGGATTACCTATTCCAGCTGCAGGATTATCATTGGCTGGTATGGCATTGTTTTCATATAGTAATGCATGGATTACTTTAATCCTCGCCCTCTTAATGGTAAGTCCCATTAGGTTTAAAAAATTTTAATGAAGGTCACGCCCAACGCCATTAAGGAGCATTTTAAATGGATTTAACGCGTCAATAAGTATAAAAAAGCGGGACAATAATATTAAATTAGGTGCCCTTCGAAAAATTAAAACCTTGTATTTATGGCTATTGGGTTAATCCATCGATATGTTATTCTGAAACGTCAGTCCACTTTTAACAGGAGCTCCCTTTATCAAGAGAGCTCCTATTCTTATTTCTTCTTCTTTTCTGTCGGTTGGCTTTGTTTAGCAAAATTAGATGAATCATCAAAATTCGGTTGCTTTTTACCAGCATTATTACTTCTACCTTTTCCCATATGTAATGCACCTCCCCTCCCCCTTACTATTCCCAATAAAAAAATTCTCTTGCATCCAAGAGAATTTTAAATTGGGTTCTTATTGATAATACCTAAGTACTTCCAACACTGCCATTCCATAAAAGATGGATCCAATGTTAAATTATTTAATGCTAAAACAAATATTACATTTTCATATTTAACTGGATAATCAATTAATAATCCTAATGTATTTCCTGAATCTGCGACAATTATGATTCCCTTTTCTAACACGTCATCTATAACTTCTTTTAATTATTCTTACCTAGCATATAATATTTTCCTACACATTGAGATTGCATGTTGTATAAGGAAGCCCTTCTTCTTTCCATGCAAGAAATCCTCCCTTTAAATTCACTACTTCCTTTATACCAGCTCTTTGTAAAATACTAGCTGCTATAGCGGAACGTAATCCGGTTCGACATTGCAAAACTATTGGAAAATCTTTCGGTATATAATCTAGTTGTTCAAATAGATTACCTAAAGTGATATGTATTGCATCATGAAGGTGTCCTTCCTCCCACTCTTTTTTACTACGCACATCGATAACCTTAACGCTTCCACCTTTTATATGCGGATATAATTCAATCGATGTTTTTTCTTTGTAACTTTCAAATCTATCAAGTCTTTGTATTACTTTTAAAGGTGCAAAAGCAATAATATTATCTAACCCAATAGATTCAAATTCTCTAATAACTGCCTCTACTTTAACTTTTTCCTCATCTAGAATTATTAAAGTTTCTTTTTTATAATCTAATAACCATCCACACCAAGTTGTGAAAGAATTGTTATAAGGTATGTTAATTGACTTCTCGATATGACCTGCAGCAAAACTCTCTACATCCCTTATATCAACTATTTGATAAACGCTCTTCAAAATTTCTTGAAGTTCTTCTACTGTATTAATAGCAGTACTTTTTCTCTTCTTACGAATTGGCGGACCATACTTATTTAAATTCTTCATTAATGAAAAATACTTTGGAGGCTCTGGCTGTCCCGTCAATAAAGTCGATATAAAATCACTTTCTTCATTACACCGAAATGCCCAATTGAACATCTTTTCATAACCTAATGTAGAAGTTGGAATTGCTCCTAATGCTTTTCCACATGCGCTTCCCGCACCATGTGATGGCCATATTTGCAAATAATCAGGAAGTATTTTTATTTTTTGTATAGAATCAAATAATTGTTTCGCTCCTATTTTTGCAGTATCCTTAATACCAACTGCAGTTTCTAATAAATCCGGTCTTCCTATATCTCCTACAAATATAAAATCACCTGTGAATATTCCTATCGGTTTATCATTCGTATAATTATTTTGACTTGTATCAGTTACTAAAAAAGAAATACTTTCAGGCGTATGCCCTGGGGTGTGAATTACATTAAATTTTATATGACCTACTTTAAACTCTGTGCCCTCTCTAACCAATTTGTATCGACCTTCGTTAAGATATTGATATTTCCAATCACAATCTCCTTCATCAGATACATATAAATTTGCATGGTAAAGATTAGAAAGTTCTCTAGACCCAGAAAGAAAATCAGCATGAATATGAGTCTCAGCCGCAGCAATTACTTCCATCCCCTCTTTCTTAGCAAATTCTATATATTGTTCTATATAGCGACTAGGATCAATAACGATTGCTACGCCTTCTTTCTGACAACCGACTAAATAGGAAGCATGTGCTAATTTTTCATCATAAAAATATTTTAAAAGCATAGCTATTCCCTCCAATTAGTTATTTCAAATTAATTTTCAATTTTTGTAACCACTTTTTATCTTCTCCTATAGAATCCCTTTCAACATTAAATTCCAATACATATATGGCAACATATATCTTTTAAGTAAAAACATACTATACCGTTCTTTCGCTTGATTAAATGGAAACGTTTCTTGAGGCTCATGTTCATAGTTAAATTCAGCAAGTATAAGACTTTTATATCCTGTAACAATCGGACATGATGTATATCCATCATATTTAGCCTGTAAATCTCTTCCGCTAAGTACATCCATAATATTTTGTTTTAAGACGGGTATTTGTTTTCGAATTGCTGCTCCAGTTTTAGAGGTAGGTAAATTGGTACAATCTCCAAGTCCAAAAATATTTTTATATTGCACATGCTGCAAAGTATAAGGGCTTATATCTACCCACCCCTGATGATCACTTATCTCACTCTCTTTAATAAAATTAGGTGGCCCCATTGGTGGAACAACATGTATCATACTATATGGTACGGTTTCTCTTTTTAGTGTTTGCGTATCTTCAAAAATTGCCTCTCTCTTTTCGGCGATAATTTCCACTAAATTTTTATTATAATTCGTTATAATTTGCTTTCTTTCTAGTACTTGTTCTAAAGTATTTGCATATCGTGGAACCTGAAATATGTTATTGTTTGCAGAATAAAACATTACTTCACTTCTGTTTCTTACACCACTATTACAAAAATACTCCTCTGCTAAGTACATAATTTTTTGTGGAGCACCACCGCATTTAATAGGAGTATTAGGGTGGGTAAAAAGCGCATTTCCTCCTTTAAATTTTTCGATTTCTCTCCAAGTAGAATCAACAGATGTATAAGAATAATTGCTACATACCCCATTAGTACCAATAGACTCTTTTAAGCCTTTAATACTGTCCCAATTTATTTGTATACCAGCTGCTACAATAAGAATTTCATACTCAAGTAGCAGTCCGTCATCTAAAAGTATCTTATTTTCAGATGGAAATAACTTAACAACACTTTTAGGGATCCACGTTGCCCCTTTTGGAATAAGCGATTCCTGATTACGCATCGTACTTTCCTTTGAAACAATTCCTCCCCCCACTAAACTCCATAGTGGCTGAAAGTAATGTTTTTTTGATGGATCAATAATTGCTATACTTTCTTTAAATAGGGGTACATTTCGTAATAAATGTGCAGTAGAAGATAGTCCTGCTGTCCCAGCACCAATTACAATAATTTTATAACTATCTCTGGTCTTCATTATCCTCTTCCTATCTAAAATTGATTTTTAAATTAACTAATTAGTAGCCATTTTTTCATCGTAGTAACATTATTATAAGTTAAAAACACCATAATTTTATCTGATTTAAATGAAAATTTTGTTAATTTTACCATCAACATTACTA
>NZ_JBEUTW010000756.1:0-1676 GCF_040492675.1 Bacillus sp. AP50 | reverse complement strand
TCCGTATCTACTTATGAAAAAGGAATATATGTTTATTTAACTATTACGCATAACTGTAAGGAGGAAGAATATGACTAAAAAACTCAGTCTAGTTGAGATAGAGTACATTTGCAATATGTTTTTTCAATCTTTCGAAATTCCAGTTTGTTTTTTAGATTGTAACAAAAATATTCTTTTAGAATTTAAATCCAAAAATGATTCACATTCGTTATATACATCAAAAATAGAACAGTTACATATGCTTTTTCAGAGAAATGATACATATAATTCCCCCATCTTCAGAACTCACGAATATCTAGGGCACTTTATTTTAATTCACATAAAGAGCGATTATATGGTGAACGGTACTGTTATTATTGGGCCCTTGACACATGTAAATTTTTCTACAAGTAAAGCGGATAGTAACCTTAATTTTATTCCAAATTATAAAAGAACAAGAGACCATTATTTTTCATTGTCAGTCAAAGATCAAAATTTCTTTGTAAATATAGCGATATTGTTCTATAACATTCTCTATAAAAAAAATTCAGATGTAAGCACCTTTTCAAATAACAGTGACTCACTTCATATAAGTCATAGCAGCATCTTAAACGAAGATGTATATATTTCAATGCAAAAAGACGAATCCATTTATCATAATTTATATATAGAGCAGCAACTACTTAGTTCTATAGAAGACGGGGATAAAGAAACCGTCCTCAAATATTATTACGAATTCCAACAAGAGACTCTTTCATCTTTATCTTCATTCCATCAATTAAGACGTCATAAAAACATTTGTATTTCATCCATCACGCTCGCTACTAGATATGCGATAAAAGGGGGACTTCCATCTGGGATTGCTTACAAAATTTATGATTTACACATTCAAAGAACAGAAGATTTAAAAGACAAAGAATCTGTTTGGGATTTATTAAAAAATGCTTTTTGTACCTTTGCAGACCGTGTAAAGGCACAAAAAACACAGCAACATTCACAGACTATTGCTATTTGTAAAAACTACATTTTTAAAAATATTTACAATCCAATATCTGTTAAACAACTTGCTAAATTTGCAAATGTGAATTCAGATTATTTATCTATATTATTTAAAAAAGAAGTCGGTATTTCATTAATTGAGTACATTCAACGTGAACGAGTCGAAGAAGCAAAGAAATTATTAACTTTCACCACCTATCCCTTATCAGATATATGCGCTTCGCTTAATTTTAGCGATCAAAGTTATTTCACTAAAATTTTTAAAAAATTCACCAATGAAACACCTGGTAAATACCGAAAATCTCATGTTGTCATTTAGAGTGACACTTCCATTAAAACAAAGTGTTTTCAGTAACTTATCAATGGCAAATTAGAAGTACTCCTATATTCATGAGCTATAGGATTTATACTATTTTCAAATTAAAAAACACGTTACTATTCTTTTATTTTAATGAGAATAGTAACGTGTTTTATATGTAATATAGTTCTGTAGACAGAATAGTATCCAACTGCAAATTTTTATAAAAGCCAAATGTACCGCTTAACTATTAAAATCTTAATAAGTAAAAAATCCATATTTCGTTTTATTTACTTTCTACTTTATTTCTTTTGAATACTGAACTCTTTTCTTCAAACGAATGATCCCTACTATTATTTTTGTATCTTTCTAAATTTGCGAATCAAAGTGAGTACTGTAC
>NZ_JBEUTW010000755.1:0-1344 GCF_040492675.1 Bacillus sp. AP50 | reverse complement strand
GTCTTATCCTCTCCTAATTCTCTAGCCAAATCATAATAGTTTAATATACCCCCGCCTTGCCCATGAACAATGAACCATTGACTATCCTTGTTTGTTCCATTTTGAATTGGAATTAAACACTCACTGTCTATTCCTTTATTCCTACTTATTACATCACTTAATTGTTCAATAGTAGCCTTTTGAAATAATAAACTTAATGGCAGTTGCACATTAAACATTCTCTTGATATTTTCGAATAACTTTAGTCCCTTAAGAGAATGACCACCTAATTCAAAGAAATTATCATTTATACCAATATTATTTACGCCTAATATACTACTCCAAATATCAATTAAACTACTATCTATTTCATTTCTTGGTGGTACATAATTACTATTGCCCAGTGTATTTAGCTTCGGTAACTTACTTCTATCTATTTTCCCATTTTGTGTTAATGGTATATTGTGAATTGGTATGAGTTGTTGAGGTATCATATAATGTGGTAACTTTGTTGCCAAATATGCTCTTACCTCTGGAATAGGAATATCTTTTTCGGTAACTACGTATGCACATAAATACTTTTCTCCAGCTTCATCTTCTTGATCTATTACTACGGCCGTTTTGATTGTCTCATATTTTAACAAACTCGCTTCTATCTCACCTAGTTCTATTCGATATCCCCTTATTTTTACTTGATGATCGACTCGGCCCAAGTATTCAATGTTACCATCAGGTAGCCACCTTGCTATATCTCCTGTTTTATATAGTTTCTCACTAAGTTCAAATGGATGATCAATAAATTTATCTGCTGTTAATTCTTTTCGATTGATGTATCCTCTAGCTAACCCTATGCCAGAAATACATATTTCACCTGGAACACCTATAGGTTGTATCCTGTGAAATGAATCCAATATATAAATTTTAGTATTTAACAATGGCGAACCTATCGGTACGTTTTGTGTTGTAATTTCTTTATCACTCTCATATCGATAAGATGTACAACAAACTGTAGCCTCTGTAGGTCCATATCCATTTAATATTTGGAGGTTCCCCCTAAATAGATGATCGTATTTTGCGAGTAATTCTGTTTTAATGGGTTCTACTCCCACAAGTAGCTTATTTAACACTATCTTCTGGTTATCTCTAACAAAATAATCATATATTTCATTTAATAAAGTAGGTGGAATATATGATAATGTAACCTGTTCTTCAAGAATGACTTGTACAAGTTTTGATACATCAAACTTCTCACCTTGATAAATAGTCATTCTTGCGCCATATATCAATGGGACAAATATCTCAAAAATAGTAACATCAAAAGAGATACTACTAGAGAATAGAACGTTATCAGTTATCCCTATATCT
>NZ_JBEUTW010000754.1:0-1392 GCF_040492675.1 Bacillus sp. AP50 | reverse complement strand
GGTGATTTATATTTTCACCCTCAATGGCAAAAAGATTGGTTATTTACTTTCATCAACATAATCTCATACTTATTCCAGAAAACGAGTATTCAAATAATACTTACTACCCATTCACCATTTATATTATCAGACTTACCAAGTGGTAATGTCATTCTCCTCAAAAAAGATGACAATAAAAAAATACGTACAGTAAAGAATTTAGAGGGGAATCAACTTACTTTTGCAGCTAATATACATGATTTATTGACTAATTCCTACTTTATGCATGATGGATTGGTTGGTAAATTTGCCCAACATAAAATTAATACATTAGTAGATGAAATATTAGACTCTTCACCTGAGAAAGTGAAAAGTAATAGTTCACGTATAAGAAAACAAATTGACATTATTGGGGAACCAATTGTAAAAAGAAAGCTCATAGAGATTTTTGAAGATAAAATAAAGTTAGATGTATTAAGTATCAATGAAAAAATAGAACGATTACAACAACAAATTGATGAATTAAGGACGTTAAAAGATGATAAAAATTGAATTAAATGAGTTCATTCTTCAAAAGCATTTGGCTTATTGTAATGGAACCGAAATAGGAGTAAGCAAAAATAGAATTTCATTGTATACAAAGTTAAATGAGACGATTGAGCATTGTAATGATACAGATTTAAAAGAAATACTTATATTACTATTACAAAACTTCGAAACACTTGTTATCGGTAATCCTTTACAGCTAGAAAAGCTCAAAGAAAAAGTTACTACGAAAATAACCTCTATTGTTGTTAAAGAAAGACTTCCAAAATTACAAACTAAAAGAAAACAGACAATTAATAGAGTTTTAGAAAATATTTTTGTAAAAGAATATGATCGTTTTACCGACCGAAATGTTAAAAGTCCAGATTTATGGTGGGCATATACATTTGTTCAAAGTGTTAATATTTCAGTTTGCCCATATTGTAATAGTCAGTTTATTTTTACACATTTGAACGATAGTGGTAGGACAAGACCTGTATTGGATCATTTCTTTTGTAAGGCCGAATATCCTTTTTTAGCAATATCAATTTATAATTTAATTCCTTGTTGTAAAGTGTGTAATTCAGACCTTAAAGGCTCAACTAATGTTGACTTGAAAAATTATATTAATCCTTATATACATCAGTTTGAAGGAAATGTTTCATTTAAACGTGAATTTGTAAAAAAAACAAAAACTAAAATAGAGAAGAATGATTATTTTAGTGCCATTATTGGTGAATCTGATGATTTCAAAATAACTTTAGATTTTACTGCTCTGTTGGAAGAGGAAATTAATCAATATAAAAATCAAGCTGAATTATTCCAGTTAGAAGAAATTTACAAATTTCATAAAGATTATATTAAAAATCTTATCGTTAAATCTAGAAT
>NZ_JBEUTW010000753.1:0-1192 GCF_040492675.1 Bacillus sp. AP50 | reverse complement strand
TTCCTGTGATAGGAATGAAAGATTTTCATATGTTACTGTTCGTTGATGAATAAAGGCGTCCAGTATATTAAGTAAGTTTTGAGTAAACCTGTTAATTGACTCTTCCTTGAAAAGATTAATATCATACTCAAATGAAATCCCTACATAATCCAATCCTTCTTCAACAGCTAAAGAAATGTCAAACTTACTAATATCTTGTTTATTAGGTAACAACTGAAGCTTATACGCATCATGTTGCTGCAGAATATCTTTCTGATAACTAAACATAGTAGAAAAGATCGGGTTATTCCCAAAGCTTCTATCAGGATTTATTTGCTCAATTACTTTATCAAATGGGTACGATTGGTTTTGGAATGAATTCAAACATTTCTCTCTCACTACTTGTAATAGCTGTGTTAAATTTTTCACATCATTCAATTGTGTTCTGATCGCTAAGGTATTTACAAAAAATCCTTGTATTTTTTCAAATTCTTGATGATTCCTTCCAACAACCGGTGTACCTACAATAATATCTTTTTGATCCGTTAGATAATGTAACAATTGAATATACGCTGCTAAAAATAGCATATACATAGAAACATTCTCTTGTTCACATACTTGTTTCAAAGACTCTTTCATTTCATTATCTAACTTCATTTCAAATACTGTACCTTTATTTGTACTTTGACGATTCCTACTAAAATCTAAAGGAAGATTTAATATAGGAAGAGGTGCTGCAAGTTCGGCCATCCAATAAGATTTTTCTGTATCCCATCGACCTAAATTTAACTGCGCCTGTTCCCACTCTGCATAATCTACATATCGATTAGAAATAGTTGGCAACTCAGGATTCATACGTTTAGCAAAGGCACTATATACCTTCATTATTTCATCTAATAGATTCCTTACACTCCACTCATCTGTAATAATGTGATGTAAATTAATATATAAATAAGACTTTTTCTTATTCAGATTAAAAATTCTAATCCTAAAAAGAGGGCCCTTTTCTAAATCAAATTGTGTATGATCCGTTTGATTTATTGTTGTACGAATATATTCTTGTTGTTCTTTTTTAGACATGTGTTCAATCTCATCGTGAATCAAGTCAATCGCTATTGAGTTTAAAATGACTTGTCTAGGCTCCCCATTTCTTTCAATAAACACTGTTCGTAGCATCTCGTGTCGTTCAACTAAAAATCTTATGGTGTCTTGT
>NZ_JBEUTW010000752.1:0-1431 GCF_040492675.1 Bacillus sp. AP50 | reverse complement strand
GGTTTAATTATTACTATATAATTGAAGTCGAAACCCTTTCATTAAAGTATTATTGTATATAAAAGCTTATGTTATACGTGCTCCTTTTTGTTTTAACACTGCGTTTCTAAAAATATTTCAAAAAAAGAATGCAGATTTAACCCCTGCATTCTTTTTCCTTTGTTAACTGTCTCTTTAACACACTAAGACTTTCTTGAATATTGGTTAAATCAACTAAGAAAACTATTACTTTTAATTCGAGTATCTCGTCTTTATACGATTTAAAGTTAATATCATTATCCTTCATTCCCTCATTTACCGGGTATAATAGCCATATTTCTGATGCCTCATATTTCTTTGAGTAAGCATACATTTGATACATATCAGCTTGTGATATACCATAATTTCTATTTGGGTCATCAATTAGCACTTTCCACTTCGTGTCTAATATTACCCTACTACCATCTTCACGCGTAATAACAATATCCGGTCGTAATGCAAACCTTTTAGGACTATTAAACAAATAGTACCCCTTATCCTGAATTGATACTTCCCACATTAAATCACTTAATACTTGTTTTAGGTTTCTAGCAACATATGCTTCAAAAACTTTTTCCATCGGAAACAATAACGCTCTAGCATTTGTCTCTCCAGAAAAGGTCGTAAAGCTCTGATTCATCAAGAAAACTTTAGACCACTGCATTAGCGTTTTATAATCTTTTGTGTTCCTATCAATAACTACTTTTGAAAAATCCTTGTTATAATTAATTGAGGGTTTTACCTTTTCAAAATTAGGGAGCAACTGCCTAATTCCTTTTATATTGGCTGCACTCTTAGACATCTTTTGTAATTTTAATAATGTTGACTTGATTAATCGATTTTCTTGTCGGTTCATTCCATACTCGTCATACTCTACATAGAATCGTTCTTTATGTATTTGATTTTTCTTGATTTGTTCCCGAATTATTAACTTCCCTTTAAAATAATTTACATTATCTACTACAGGAAAGTACGATGAGCGGATACCTTTTTTTATTAATTCTCTTACTTCCTGGATATACATATTAATAAAAAGCTCATACAGGTTCATTTTATCTACGTTTAGATTAGCATCATTAAAAATCTTACTGGGAAAGTCTTTCATACTTCGGATCATTCTTAGAAATGTTTTCTTTGTATCCTCAAGCTCACTATTTGTAATCTTGGGAAGAATTTGAACCTGAAAACCATTCTTCATCTGAATTAATCCAACATAATTCCTTGCTTGAATTATTTTCCCAACATTTCTCCGCATACTTATTCTTAGAAAATTTGCTGAACTTGTTTCTTCGTTCACATTTAAGGTCAATATAAATTTTTCTAACTCTTGAAAAGTCTCCTCATTTAAATACTTATAAGAGTCATTATTTTCATAATCCTTATTGCAGGTTATTGAATCGAATTCACAAACCT
>NZ_JBEUTW010000751.1:0-1229 GCF_040492675.1 Bacillus sp. AP50 | reverse complement strand
GAACATGAAGTGCTATACAATTTTATAGTATTTGAAAACTGATTCGTTAATCAATTCTAAATTATCTATAATTCGTATAGGTCGTAACTATAGTTTTTTTCACTATAAAATAGATTGGTTTTACCTATACATCCTATAGATAGAACAATATTGATAGTCACCTATTTTTGTTATTACAATTGAATAGGAGTAATGTTCAGTAATTATTTTATGATGAAAAAGGTATTAGAGGGGGGATTGTTCCAAAAGGAGAAAATGAATGCATTGGAACAATAGAGTTTCATACTTAGAGTTCACAACATAAACGTGCATGAATAGGTTATGACATTCATCCGGATTATTGAAGAAAAGGATACATATTAGAATATTTTTTGGAGGTAGAAGCATGGCTAAAATTACTGTAGGAACTGAAAATCAAGAACCAATTGAGATATATTATGAGGATTATGGCACAGGAAAACCAGTTGTACTAATTCATGGTTGGCCGTTAAGTGGTCGATCTTGGGAATACCAAGTTCCCGCTCTTGTTGAGGCTGGATACAGAGTTATAACATATGATCGTCGAGGATTTGGAAAATCATCTCAGCCGTGGGAAGGGTATGAATATGATACCTTTACTTCTGATTTACATCAACTATTAGAACATTTAGAGCTTCAAAATGTCACACTTGTTGGTTTTTCTATGGGTGGAGGCGAAGTAGCCCGGTATATTAGTACGTATGGAACAGATCGTATTGAAAAGGCTGTTTTTGCTGGAGCAGTACCTCCATATTTATACAAATCAGAGGATCATCCTGAAGGGGCATTAGATGATGCAACAATTGAAGCGTTCAAAAGTGGTGTGATTAATGACCGCCTTGCATTTCTTGATGAATTTACTAAGGGATTTTTCGCAGCTGGTAATCGAACAGATTTAGTTAGTGAGCCATTCCGTTTATATAATTGGGATATTGCAGCCAGTGCATCACCTAAAGGAACACTTGATTGTATTACCGCCTTTAGTAAGACTGATTTTAGAAAAGACTTGGAGAAGTTTAATATACCTACTCTTATTATTCACGGTGATTCTGATGCAACTGTACCATATGAATATAGTGGGAAATTAACACATGAAGCAATTCCTAATTCTAAAGTAGCCTTAATACAGGGTGGTCCACATGGGCTAAATGCAACGCATGCCAAAGAATTTAATGAAGCACTCCTATCATTTTTAAAGGACTAATTACAAC
>NZ_JBEUTW010000750.1:0-1361 GCF_040492675.1 Bacillus sp. AP50 | reverse complement strand
TCATAGTATAGAGAGGATTATGGTTATCCAATAAATATATGTGAACATATACAAGCTAAGCCTTCTAAATAATTACTGTAACTAAAAAAACAAGTAATTATACTTGTTTTTTTAGTTTACTTTCCAATATCGCAACAGTTTTATGTGCTCTCTTTTCCTGTCTACATTATTGGATGCATATCTTACTAAAGATAGCTTCTTTTTTTATGATTCTATTGAAGTAATTAATTGCTGACGTTCTTTATCTCTATAAATTTTCATTTCATGTTTAAACTCGTAATTTCCTACTTCAAATCTAGCCCATTCCTTACTTGTCCAATATACTACATCTACATTTTCTCTTAAGATTGCAAAACACACATCCACTAATTCATCTTCGTAAAATGGAGCTTCTTTTGCTAATTCAAAAGCAAGCACTTTTGGATCCTTAGTTTTAATTTGAAGTTCCCTAGAGGTTTGCCCTAAATACTGCCATGGCGATGGTATTGATTGAACTTGGGCATCTCCCCTATCTTGAAACTGTGATGGAGAATAATTTGTTGAAGCAAATGTAGGTTTACTTACTCCTATTGCTGTTCCTAAAACAACAGAACCAATAATAAGTTTTTTAATCATTTTTTCAGCCCCTTTAATAATTTTGGATATGCTTCATTTTTATACCACGTTCACAGTCATGTAAATGAAGATAATTTGACAGAATTCTGCGTTTTCCTCGAAAAATGTATATTAATTACACACCTTAAATTTACTAAAAGCAAAATTGTTGGTTAAGGTAAATTTTTTTGTCGTAAGTATACACTTTTTGTATAAAAATTAGTTTTTTAAATATTTGCATACTTATTGATAAAGCTTCCTGCCATACCTTATTCGAAGCCAATTTACCTCTACCTACTCACTTCGCATTCCTTGAAGAAGGAATCTTCTTGACTAAAACGTATAAAAAAGTTGGGGCCCCAACTTTTTTATACGTTTATTGTCTTATTAATCCTGTAGATGTAACCCCATATGTTCTTTTCTTTCCGATATATTCCTGTTTTCCATTCTCAAGGTTAGTTAAAGTCGCGCGTGTTTTTTCCTTTGCTGCTTCCCCTCCTATATGAGTAAATTCTATATAATCTCCCTCTTTTACAGGTACTGTTTGCGTTTCAGCATTTTGTTGTCTATTTCCCATAATTTCCTTATTGTACATAACGCTACCAGATGAGTTCTGGACTTTAATACTTGCATATGTGCTATTGAAATAAGAATGCGGTACACCGGTTTCTAATATTCGCTTTAAAACTTAGATATATTTAATATTTTTTCACTACTATTATTAATCAAATTATAGTATTTTGTATTAAAATCTTATGATTTAGGAC
>NZ_JBEUTW010000749.1:0-1283 GCF_040492675.1 Bacillus sp. AP50 | reverse complement strand
ATTAAATATGGTGAACAAAAAGAAAAAATAATAAATTATGTAATGAAAGTTGCAAAAATCATAGAGAATTTAAATCCAATGTTATTGTATGTAGAACAAGATAATCTTGAATTTTCATTTAGGAAGGCGTTAAAAGAAAGAACTCCAGAATGGTCCACAGGAATTATTGACTATTACACTAACCAAGGCTATGGGAAAGAACATAACCATTCAGGTGTAGAAGGAGCGATAAAAGTTCTTGAAGCTAGAAGGAATTTAGAATTAGAAATATTCGATATGTTAAAAATGAAAAAAGAAAAAATCAATAATACAAAATATGAAATTGACTCATATAGGTCAATGTTAAAAGATAAGTTAGCCATACAAATGGTGAAATAGCTTTTTACACTAACTGGTTTTAGTTGAAGAAGGAAATAAAAACGCTCAGAATATCTTCTGAGCGTTTTAGTTTGTTATTCCTAATGGTTATTAGCATTTTTCTCTTCCTACACTGAACCCATTACTCATATGAAGGACTCTTTTTACTCGGTATCTTCAGGTTGATATTCTAAAATATCACCCGGTTGGCATTCTAATGCTTTACATATTGCTTCTAAAGTTGAAAAACGGACTGCTTTTGCTTTTCCATTTTTCAAGATAGAAAGGTTAGCCATTGTAATTCCAACCTTCTCCGAAAGTTCTGTGACACTCATTTTTCTTTTTGCTAACATTACATCAATATTAATAATAATTGCCATATTATTCACCTCAGACCGTTAAATCATTTTCTGATTTTATATCTATAGCATCTTTTAATAGTCTTTGGAGAACGGCAGCAAAGACCGCGATTACCATTGAAGCAAAAATCATAATCATTCCGATAATAATAATGCCAGGGGCATCATCTCTCTCTGCCACGAGATAAAAAAGTGGCATACCTAATACATATAATACACTAATTGCCAATGCGCTGTACTTAATATTTTTTAAAGTTTGAACAGATAGCTCTGAGAATGCATTATTTTTATCAATATAGTTTAAAAGCTTAAATGTTTGGTACAGTGCGAAGTAATAAGGTATTGCTGTTGCGTATAAATTGATAAATACAAGATATTTAATATATGCAATATCTGGATATAATTCTGCAGCAAAATTTCCTATTTTAGGGACTAAAAAAATGCACATAGCAAGAACGGGGATTCCGATCAGAATTACAACGGTCTTTAAAAAGAGTGTGGATCCTTGTTTCATAAAAAGCACCTCATTTATTTAATATCTTATTAATTTAACATGAAATTTATTGT
>NZ_JBEUTW010000748.1:0-1823 GCF_040492675.1 Bacillus sp. AP50 | reverse complement strand
GTAATCTCTCTTTTGTATTGCTCCTCTATTCATCAAAATGTAAGCGGCACCGATAGGAGGAAAAAGACAAATATTTTTCTTACGACCACGGATACAAAGTTACTGTCTGCATATGAATCCCCTTTTCATCATAATACTTGCTTCAACATCGGCCTCACTACCCTATATTCATCACTATAAGCTTCCTTTATGATTAAAGGCGGGTAATCACTTTTTTCTTCCTCAATCATTATGAATACTTCTGTTTTCTCTTGTAATGTATTAGATTCTCTATTTTTAGTAGGTTTTTTACTTGTTTTAATTTTCTTTGTTACTTCGCCAAGTTTTTGCCCAACTTCTTCTACTTTGGCAGGTTCATTCGCAACATAGTATTCTTGTTCGTCCCATACTAATATAGGTGGCACTTGTTCTCTTTTGTTACATATTATATAAGTAGTACTAGCTACAAGTAGTATACAAGTTAATAAATAGAAGATAGTTTTTTTATTCATATACTACACTCCTTATCTATCATTTCATTAGATTATATAATACAAGTTATTTATAGTAAATGGATTTAGTGGTAATTTTTAGGTTTAACAATAAAGAAAAACCTTACCGAAGTAAGGTTTCGTTTTTACATTCTATAGTGACTGATTAATTAATACGATCATTACAATAATTGCTATAAGCATAACAACTAAACAGCCGATTAATTTATAAAATCCTCGCTTCGTTAACGTCCCACCTTGAACGTCTTTACGAATAAATAAGAATACGGCTAAAAATAATACAAGCCCAATGCCAAAAGCATACATCATTTGCATATGTTAATCTTCCTTTCTCTCCTCCATCTTAATATCTTTTTGCTAAAACAACAAATGAGATAAAGACGGTACTCATTGTAAGTGCCATAAGTATATTCAATAATTCAGTAGCTGATAGTGTAAGTATTTTTAAGTTTAAGCCGATAGAGAAAAGAAGATAATATGCCGTTAATGCAAAAAAGGTTACAAACATTCCTTTATAACGAATCAGTTTCATTCGCTCGTCTTTTTCTTTAAATTGCGGATGCAAGTAGCTTAGACAGAAACACATAATCATCATCCCCAGCAATGGATACGTTATGGCTGGCGGTGCAGAATGCGTCATTATACCTGTTAATATCATAAATCCACTCATAAATAGAAAAATAATCCCCATAATTACAAAGTACTTTTGTGAATAATTCATCCCTATTCCCCCTCTTCTTTTCCTTCATAAATAAATACATGTTCTATTGTTGTCTGAAATGTTTTCGCTATTTCAAATGCTAGCGGAAGTGATGGATCGTATTTCCCTTTTTCAATTGAGATAATGGTTTGTCTGGAAACTCCAAGTTTCTCAGCCAACTTTTCTTGAGATAGTCCAAATTTTTTTCGGTATTCGACCATTTTATTTTCCAAGGAAATTTCTCCCTCCTTCCATATACCGAGTATATATGTAAAGGAAACTTTACGTCAAGTTCCCTTTACATATATTTTGATTATTATTCACGCTATTTATATAGAAGAAACTTTTTTAAATTTCAGCACGTCTATTTTGAAGCGAAACACGGAACACTGTAAATAACTGTTACTATATCTCCTCACTTCTTTTTTTAAAATTTAATATCTCCATATTTGTTTTATCCTTTTAAAATATTTCATTTATTTCTTTATTTCACGAAATGCGTTATTTGTTTTACGGTGTTTTTCGTCATATTTATAGAAACTAACTGTTTATGGAGCATTTTTTATGTTTAGCAACTTTTTTTGTAGAAATCCTTCACTTTCCTTTCAATATTTAACACTATCTAAATAAAG
>NZ_JBEUTW010000747.1:0-1326 GCF_040492675.1 Bacillus sp. AP50 | reverse complement strand
TACTAATATAGATTTCCGATAAAGTCACGAAGTTTAACAAAAAGAAGAGCAGTTTTAAATTGCTATGTTTATACAATTTTATATGAACCAGATTTAAATTTAAAGGAACTAAATCGTGCGTTTTCTCTTTATTCAACCATTTAACTTACTAACACTTTTCATAAGATATTTACACACTGCATTTAGGTAAAGAAATACAGAAATGTGTTTTTTTCTTTGTACTATCTAAATTTATGCTCCCTCCATGTTTTTCTACTATATGCTTAGCAATAGTTAATCCAAGACCTGATCCCCCATTATTTTCTCGAGAATCATCTACTCGAACAAATGCATCAAAAATACTTTGTTTCATATCCTCAGGTATTCCAATTCCATTATCTATAATGTTTATATATACTTTGCTTTCATCCTCAATTAACGATACAAACCCGGTCGTACCTGCCGTATTATACTGTAGAGCATTAGATATTATATTAGAGATAGCACGGTATAGTAACCTGTTGTTAATTGGAGCAATCACTTCTTTAGAGGGTATTTGATATTGAAGGATTAAGCGCTTCGCTTGAAATAAATCATAATATTCTACAAGCAATTCACGAATAAATTCAGATACATCAGTTGGATGTACTTCAAAAGGGTAATCAGAATGCTCTAATTTAGACAGTTCAAAAATATCTTCAGTTAATACCGCAATGATTCGAATCTTATTATATATTACATTCAAAGTTCTTTCTCTTTCACCTTTTTCAGTAATGATTCCTAGTTGTAATGCTTCAACATAACCTTGAACGGTTGTAATTGGTGTCCTTAAATCATGAGACAAATCTACAAGCATCTTCTGCTTGGTTTCTTCCAACTTCTTCTTCTCTTTCTCTATTTTATCCAGTTTTTCCGACATAACATTAAACGAATGCTGTATTTGCATTAACTCAAAATATGTTTCATAGTTTAACCTTTTATCATATTTCCCACTAGCAATTTCTTCAAATCCAGTTGCTAGTTTATCCAATGGCCTGGTTATTTTCCTAGCAATTTGCCTACTAAAAATATATACATTCATAGAGAAAAATACAAAAAATAAAACGATTGTAGTAAGTAATATCTTATAAAAAACATATACGTATTCCTCATTTTTATCAGAAAACGTATATTCATACTTTATTGCTTTTTTAGGAACCTTAACAAGGCAATATAATGTTTCACCTTTTTTCGTTACAAATGTTGCTACAGATGAATAATAAGGAAGCTTGTCATTATCAAAAAATAAAGTAGCAAATTCTTTTTGTGAATATGATAAAAGCTTATCCTTCTTTTCCCCTTTGGTAT
>NZ_JBEUTW010000746.1:0-2514 GCF_040492675.1 Bacillus sp. AP50 | reverse complement strand
TGAATACAATTCTCCCATACTTAGGGTAACATGTTGTAACTTCACTTGATTCCCGAAGCCCTACTGTGGCTTTGATTCTTGCTGGCTTAGAACAGCATAGCACCAGTATGTTCGCTGAGGGCTATTGGTTTAACACACAAGAGACGACTGTACAGCCGAACTCCGATGGTATTATCTATACACCTGAGAACATGCTGGCTTTCTATAGTCTCGGTCGAAGTGTAGAGCCTAGAGGCGACCGTCTCTGGGACATTGATAATAGTACTTGGTATTTCACCGAAGATGTTCGCTGTCGTATTATCGACAAGCTCGACTTCGAGAGTATTCCTGAGTACGCAGCCCTTGCTGTTACGTACAGCGTGGGTATTGAGTTATACACAGCAGACTTCGGTGTAGATAATACGCTTCAGGTTCTGCAAACCCATCTAGCTAGTAACCTCACAATGCTGCGTCAGGAGAACCTACGTAAGCGTCACTACAGCGTACTGCGCCCTGCGCATAAACGCTTCCAACATCATCTATGGAGATAACTTATGGCTGTATATGAATCAGGTTATCCCTCGCTTATTCAGGGAGCATCACAACAAGTCCCTGATAAGCGTCTTGACGGTCAGGTGTCCAATCAGCTTAATATGGTATCGGATGCACTTACTGGTCTGCGTAGGCGTAAAGGCTTTGAGCTCCTGCGATTCTTAGAGAACTCCGATGATGCTCGGTTCTGGTGGTTCAGTATCTCAGGTGCATCCTATCTGATTGCTCATAACTACAGTACTGGTAGTATCCGCGTGTACTCTGATAAGGGTATCCTCGTAGGTTCCATTCAGAACAATTATCTCATTGGGGCATATCAGGACTTTCAGTACACTTCTGTTAGTGGCCTTGGTGCTGTGTTGAATACTCAAGTACTCCCTAAGATGCAAACTATTCAGGAGCGTAAGTACCTTGAGGGCTTCATTGATGTTGTGACTGGTGAGGTTGAGTACGATTGGGACATCACGGTTGTGCATGTAACCGAATCTAACCAAACGCACACCTCTGCTGTATCCGTGCATAATGGGGATGGTGTAACGTCTAACGCAGACCGTCCAACTAAAATACAAGCTGGTTCAAGCTCCACAGGTTCCTGGACGTGGGTTCAGAGTGTAAACGCTAAGGATAAGTACGAGGGGATTAAATCCATATTGAGTTCCGCAGGGTATTCCGTTGATACTGTGGATGCAGCCTTTATGGTAACTGCGAATGGTATGGCGGGTGCTTTTGCGTATGCTTGGTATAACACCTCAGAGTTCGAGTACATGCGTACGAACTTCAACCTGTACGTCTATGGCTCTAACATCTTCATTCAAGCAAAAGATTTAACCCTAGGCGGAACCCTTGAGATTAAAACATCTAGCTCCAGTACATATATTCGCACTACAGGTGTGAGTACGAGCTTAAGTGTAAACAGCAAGGATGACCTCCCTGCTGTACTGCCTGATGCTGCTGCTGGATTTATTCTTGGTGTTGGTAATACCGAGGATACCATGATGTACTACCAGTACATTGCAGATACCCGTACATGGATGGAATCATCTAAGTACGGACAGATAACTGCATTCACGAATATGCCGTTTGTGTTTGAGGTTATAGCTGATGCTGATGATTTAGTAAAGTACATCGGTACCATTGGTGAGGATACTGTGCACACGGACTTCTCTTCCTTTGAAGTACGTGAGCCTGACATAGAGCAAATTATCCGAGATATTAAGGGTGCTGAAGTTAAAACGAACTACCGTTGGTTAGGTCGAACTGTTGGTAATGAAACCAATAACGAAACCCCTGACTTTGTAGATACACCCTTTACTGGTATTGGCGGCTATCAAGGTCGCTTGGTATTGATGAGTGGTGCGTACGTTCATATGTCTGCAAGTAACAAGTACAATGTGCTTATGCGGACAACTACAGATGACGTGCTGGATTCTGACCCTATTCATGTGTTGAGTATTAATGCCTCAGGGCAGGACTTCAAACATGCTGTGGAGTTCAACAAAGACTTAGTGCTTATCTCGGATAACCAACAAGCGGTAATTGGCGGTAGTACTATTGTGTTGACCCCGCAGAATACTGTGATATACAAATCCTCTGTTGCACCTATGAACACCTCACACCCTCCGATTATGGTTGGTCGTGATTTAATCTACACGGTGCAGAACACGATGGGGTACAGTCAGGTCGGTCAACTCCAAGTAAATAACCTTGTAGAGAACCAGTTCAATCCACAGATTATCTCAGCACATTTACCGAAGTACCTTAAAGGTAATATCGAGTTCAGCGCTGGTACATCATTAAGTGGTACGATTGTGTTCGGTACAGGTACAAAAGAGCTCTTGGTTTGGCAGTACATCGCTGACCAGAGTGAGGTACTACAAAGTGCATTCGGCTTATGGGAATTACCGTACCCTGTAGTGTACGCGTGGTTTATCTCCGATATTATGTTCAGTATCCTGAAGACCCCTCAAGGATATGCGTTATGTT
>NZ_JBEUTW010000745.1:0-1285 GCF_040492675.1 Bacillus sp. AP50 | reverse complement strand
ATAAAAACAAACAAAAAATGCACGAATCTCTTCGTGCATTAAAATAAAACATCTTCTTCATATAAATATTCATAAGATAAATCTATAAATAAAAAGTTGTCATCATCAATCGGGAAAGAAAATGTTCGTACCATTTCTCCCGTTTCAATATCTGCATATAAATCTGAAAGCCTCGCCTTATTCTCAAAACGCATTTTCATGATATTCTCGAGAAAATACGGGCGCCAACTCCAGTTCTTCATATAATAATCCGGCATCACAATCCATTCTCCATCTTTTTTCATAACATTTCCTGATTGTTGGAAACCATCTTCATTACAAATAAATATACGAAAACTACACTGTGATACACTTTGACTAAATTGTAATAACCAATCATTTATATCTTCATTCTTTTTTTGTTTTGATAAAACATCGCCAATGCGATCGCGTAACATCTCTGTTAAATTATAAATTTTTTGTAACTTCTTCTTTTCATGCTGAATAAACTGATGACATTCATTACCTAGTCGCTCTTTCAAAACATTCGTTTCAATAAAATCAGGTAAACATTCTTTCAAATAATTACCTTGATAATATCTTCCGCCGTTCTTCCAAGCATATTGCAGTTGATAAAAAGCATCTATTTCTTCATATAACAAAGTTGCACCAATTCTTCTAGCAAGTAATGATAAAGAATATAAAATATCTTGATAAGATTGTAAAAGTGCTGTTTGCCTTAAGTTCGTTAAATCTACTTTTAAAATATCAGGTGCTAACACGCTAATACGCTCTAAATTACTTGTGCCCGTTCCGACTTTATTAATCGAAATTTGAATACCATATGTACGATAATACATAAGCAAATGATTAAATTGCTCTATATCTTCTTTACATTCATGCTCTGTAATCTCTAAAACAATTTGTTTTAAATTTAAACCTTGTTCTTCATACCTCAATAAAAGTTGAAGCAAGCTTTCATCATCATCATTCATTAATACATTAGCATTCCGATGTATAAATAATAATAATTTTTGATCGCTTTCTAAATAACGATTTAAAGCTTTTTCTACTATAATATTATCCGCTTCCAGTTGAAATTCACTTGGAATCGAATCATCGTGAAAGAAAGAAGCTAAACTTTGTATGCCCTCTTCTGTTTGAATACGTCCTACTACTTCGTATCCAATTACAGTATGCTCATCAGCACTAAAAATAGCTTGATAATAAGGAAGGACTTTATCCAAGTTACTCATTACATCTAATGCATCTATCAACGTGCTTCCCTCCCTTTACTTTTCAAAAA
>NZ_JBEUTW010000744.1:0-2028 GCF_040492675.1 Bacillus sp. AP50 | reverse complement strand
CCTTATAACTAACTTTCATTATAATGTGGAATCTAAATATCCTTGTTATTTTATATTCGTTATTAATCTTTTTACTCCTTTTTAATACGTTACATGAAATTTTATACAGAATCATCGCTACAAGTACATAAATGTTTGATATTATAGTAATGTTGATGATTTGTAAGGAAAGGAACTACACAATGAATAAAAACATATTAATTATTGATGATGATAAAGAAATTGTTGAATTACTTGCTGTTTATTTGCGAAATGAAGGCTATAACATTTATAAAGCTTATGATGGCGATGAAGCATTGCAAAAGGTTTCTACATATGAAGTTGACCTTATGATTTTGGATATTATGATGCCAAAACGAAACGGATTAGAAGTTTGTCAGGAAGTGCGTGAAAATAATACTGTACCAATTCTAATGCTTAGTGCAAAAGCAGAAGATATGGATAAAATATTAGGTCTTATGACAGGTGCCGATGATTATATGATCAAGCCATTCAATCCATTAGAATTAGTAGCAAGAGTGAAAGCTTTATTACGAAGATCCTCTTTCCAAAACGCTACTTCGCAAAAGAATGAAGATGGTATTATTCGTATTCGCTCTGTTGAAATACACAAACATAATCATACTGTTAAAGTAAATGGAGAGTATATTAAACTAACCTCTATTGAATTCGATATTTTATATTTGCTTGCAAGTAATACAGGAAGAGTATTTAGTTCAGAAGAAATTTTTGAACGCGTTTGGAATGAAGATGGTTACGGTTCAAATAAGACTGTAATGGTCCATATTAGCAACTTACGGGATAAACTTGAAACAGTAATAAATGGAGAAAAATTTATTCACACTGTTTGGGGAGTTGGCTATAAAATTGAGAAATGAAGCATTTGATATATTAAAAGATATCCCTAAATGGAAACTTATTTTTTGGCTCTTATTAGCTATCACACTCACGCCTATTACTGAATTAATTATTTATCGCCTCGTTACGAGTGTAATTGAGAGTTCACTTACTCTAACTGAACTCGGTAAAGAATTCATTCGAATTTTTGGTTATGAAAAGTATAAAGGGATTAAAGAATCGTTATGGATGATGATTGTATCTTATTTGTTTTTATTTTCTATTTTTTCATCCTATCTTTACATTTTTTATCGTCACGAGAAAAAACTTTACTATGAAACTTGTATTAAAAAAATGATAGAAGAAATTCGTTATATTGCAAATGGAAACTTCAATCATAAAGTTTCTATTGTAAATCATAATTATCTAGAAGAATTAGCAATCGGGGTCAATGAAATTGTTGAACAATTAAAAGTCTCCATTGATGAAGAAAGACAAGCGGAACAAGCAAAAAGTGAACTTATTACAAATGTATCACATGACTTACGCACTCCCCTTACTTCTATAGTTGGATACGTAAATTTAATCCATCATGATAATTATAGAGATGAAGTAGAATTGCGATACTATATTCAAGTCATTTACGATAAAGTAACTCGTCTTAATGCATTAATGAATGACTTGTTCGAATATACACGTGTTCAAAATAAAGAGTTAAGCTTGTATTCTGTCCCTATTGACATAGTAGAGTTACTTGGGCAATTAACTGTTCAATTCCGTATACAATTTCAAGAAGCAAATATAGAATGTCGACCTTCTTTCCCATCTCAAAAGCTCATGGTATTAGCTGATGGTGAAAAATTAGTGCGTGTGTTTGAAAATCTTATTATAAACGCTATCGCTTATGGAAGCGAAGGTCGCTATATTGACCTTACTGCTTATGAAAGCAATAATATGATTACAATTGATATAACAAATTACGGACAACCTATTCCTAGTACGGATTTACCTCATATTTTTGAGCGTTTTTATCGCGTTGAGAAATCTCGCTCTACAAACACTGGTGGATCTGGACTTGGATTAGCTATTGCAAAAAGTATAGTCGAATTGCATAAAGGAACAATTGAAGTATATAGTGATGATGAAAAAACAACATTCACTGTAAAACTACTCCCATACAAATGTTAATAT
>NZ_JBEUTW010000743.1:0-1478 GCF_040492675.1 Bacillus sp. AP50 | reverse complement strand
TGATCTGTATAATGTGCCAAAGAAACCCTTAAAGCGGCTTGAAACCAGCTAAATAATAATAAATCTTGAGACTTACTTATTTTTTGTATACTTTTACTAAATTCTACATTCACTATGACTTGAACGTATTCACAAGGTGTTTCTTTATTTAGTTGGTAATCGCTATTAAATTTAAATACAGAAAAATCGAGAATCTCGGAAGATAATTGCTCCTTCCAAAACGCTTCTACTTCTTTATTTTCATGAATCGAACTTCGATCTTTAATGTGCATTTTTATCTTTATCCCCCTAATATTCATTTCTTCTACTCGTTAATTTTTAAGCCAACTTCAAGCCCATGGAGAAACACTTGATGATTATCCAAACATAAAAATTGCTGAATATCTTCAAATTTCATATGACCAACTGAACAAACCCCTAAATTTAATGTCTCAGCAACCATATTTAAGGTAGCAGTGATAATGCCTGACTCAATACAAGCAAATAAATATCCATCTGAACCGTATTTCGGGATGGAAGCGTTCGCATTATAAACCAAATAAACTGAGAAGGCAGATTGAGTAAATAAATCCTGATTAATTAACTCATGATCACTTTTGATTACTTGATCAATGCTATTTACAATCACAAGACTATTTTTTGATGGGTTATAATAATAAAATCCAGCTTTCATATCCTCTATACGTTTTGGTTTTACATAAACAAAGATATCAATGGGATAGAGCCCGCCTGCACTTGCGTAATGATAGTATATTTTTTCTTCCCTAACCTGTTTTAGAGTTGATAAGAATCGGGAAAATTCCGAAAAACTAATATGTTTTTCCATATCAAATTGACGACAAGACCTACGTTCCTTGATTATAGTAGGTAGCTCATTTGTTGTTTCAAGTTGAATTTCGGTCGACCGTGCAGCAACGTGCGTGCGATTTAATTGTTCACTCATATACTTATCTAACTTTTCTTTAGAAAAGCGAATCTGGTTGCTATATGGATTTGAAAAAATCTTTTCTTGTGAAGAAAATACTTCTCTTGGGTGTAATATGTTACTTACTAACACACGATTTTTTATCATGAGCTCTATGTTTTTGTGTGTCTCTTCTACATTTCCTAATGAAAAGCGCTCTACTAGTTCACTGATTTTCACACCTTTTTGAGCCATAAAATAAAAATCAGGAAACCACTCAGACAGAATACCTGTAAATCTCATTTCCCCGATCAAAACTTCATTATGCAACTTCTCCCAATGCTTAATCGGAGACCAGTAATAAATTTTCTCGCTCATATAACCCTCCATAAACGTTTAACTTATTTTTGAAATGCAATTTTCTAATTTACAAAAATTTTTTCGGATTCTGCTCCTTGTCTCATAGTGATTATAAATACATGCACTTTAACGAAACTTGAAAATAATGAAATAATTTTTTCTTCATTAAAATTTTTTATTTCATCATAAAAAATGATTTCTTTTTGGATATTTC
>NZ_JBEUTW010000742.1:0-1050 GCF_040492675.1 Bacillus sp. AP50 | reverse complement strand
GTGATATATAGGTCCACATCAATATGTTATTGCATCATATACTGAACAGATAATTTAAATTACTTTTATAAAGGATGATGAGGATGAACCTAGAAGATATACAAAAATCCTATGGCGTAATTGTAAGTTTAGGAGGATTGTGTCAAGTCACCAACCAAATCAAAAGACACAATTTAAGAACATTTTCTGGACCTTTAGATTGGTTTTATTATCCATCACTTTCAGATGTAAACAGATTACTTCAAAATCGATTTAAAAAATTCATGAAGTTGGAAAATATGGTTATAGAAGGTTCCGAAAGTTACGGTCTTATTGAATCAGAATTTGATAATCAAATTAAATGGGCAGAACGAATTACCTACTGTATAAAGGACACTTATTATAATTGTTTTTCAATGCATGATTTTCCTATTAATTCAGAAAAAGATTTGAAATCAACCTATCCTTCTTTTAAAGCTAAATTAGACACTAGAATTAATCAATTTCTTGAAAAAATAAATAGTAGTGAATCCATTTTATTCATTAGAATTTGGGGAAATCGAGATGAAGCGGTTGAATTACAAAACGTATTATCTAAAATTACAAATAAGGATTTTAATATCCTTATTGTTAATTTCAAGGAGGGTATATCTAATATTGTTGAACAAAATTGGGGAATATCGCGGGTTTGTTCAATTGAACTCCCACGTTATCAGGATAGATGGGAAGGTGATGATTCCGATTGGGATGTTATTTTAAACAAAATAACATTAACTTAATAATTTCCTTCCTACTTTTAACATGATTTGGCCCGTAAAATCAAATAGGTGTAGAGAAATAAAATTCCTGTCTAATTGATACACACTTAATTAACAAAACGTTCATATAATAATTCGTAAGTCCTTCTTTATTGAATAAATAGTTCTTTACAAAATTAGTTCCATCACTAGAGCACCTTTATGCGGTGCTCTTTTTTGAATTTATAAAATGTAAAAATAGTTGTTCCATTTTCCTTCAAATGACTAATTCCCTTTGTTATTCTTCTGTTGATTTCTGTATAATCATTTATGC
>NZ_JBEUTW010000741.1:0-1267 GCF_040492675.1 Bacillus sp. AP50 | reverse complement strand
GATTAAAGGATAATCGTCCATCTTTATTAAGGAAGTGGCCAGTTTATTTTAACTAAATTATGGTTATTCATGTTAATATGAACTCATAGCTATATAGAAGGGGTGGGGTTAGTATGAAAACTGAAATAGTTCCTAAAAAGAAGTACAGTATAATAAGCTATGTATCTTTACTCATCGGCATTTTGTGTTTTCTATTCGTTTTTATAACGCCAACAAGGATAGCCAATGCAGGTAATATAGTTGGAGATTATATTACAATTGCCCTGACAGG
Source organism: Bacillus sp. AP50 (assembly GCF_040492675.1). NCBI lineage: Bacteria > Bacillati > Bacillota > Bacilli > Caryophanales > Bacillaceae > Bacillus > Bacillus sp. AP50. Next base: position 996 of record NZ_JBEUTW010000741.1, on the reverse strand, counting down.
TGTAGGTATCATGCTTTCAATAATCACAATGACGAAAAGAACAGAGAAGAAGGGAATTGCTATTCTTTCATTAATACTGTCCTCATCATTTTTTATATTTTGGATCATAGCAATTATCCTATTGTTTACTGGTCAAATTAGTTTTGCGCCGTAATGTGTAATAAAAAGAGTCCTTCTCGTATGATATCGGGTTCAGTTACGGGAGAGAAAATATAAAATAACACACAAATTAGGGATGTAAATCACATATGATTTAGCACCCTTTTTTTATTGTTATTATAGTGTTTAAGCACTTTTATATAGTTAAATAGTGTTCTAAATAAAAAGATAAATGGAAAATTTATGTTAAAATAGTTGTAGAGATTATGAAAAAACCTTCTTAAACTAACGGTCAGGTTACTTTAAGAAGGTTTTTTCAAAGGAAATGGTAAATATCATATTTTGAAGAGGTGATTGCAGTGGAGTAAGTGATTTTTTAAATCTTAGTTAAATACTTTGAAGGAAGGGATTTATAACTATGAATACAAAACTAATAATAGTAGAAGGGTTACCTGGATTTGGAAAATCAACCGCTGCAAAACTAATAAATGAAATTCTAATCCAAAATAAAATTGAAGTTGAACTATTTTTAGAGGGAAATTTGAACCACCCAGCCGACTATGATGGTGTATCTTGTTTTAATAAATTTGAGTTCGATAGATTATTATCTAACAGTGGAGGTTTTAAAGAAGTGCTCCTTAAGAAAGTTCTAAAAAAAGGAAGCAATTATTTATTGCCATACAGAAAGATAAAAAATGAGTTTGGTGACCAGTTTTCGGACGAATTATTTAACGATATTTTTAAAAACGACATATATGAATTAACATTCGATAAAAATGTTGAATTAATTGCTGACAAATGGAATGACTTTGCTGAAATTGCTCTAGAAGACAATAAGGTTTATATCTTTGAATGTTGTTTCATTCAAAATCCATTAACTATTGGGATGATTAAATA
>NZ_JBEUTW010000740.1:0-2487 GCF_040492675.1 Bacillus sp. AP50 | reverse complement strand
ACATAATAGTTCATTTAAAGTTTTATTACTCCTAATTTCTTGACTCAATTGATTTAATTGATCTGCAACTTTTACTTTGTCAGAATGTTTTTTGATTTTCCATATCTCTTTATTAGCAAATTTAAATCCACTTATTTTTTGTATTAATTTAATAAATCTCTTTTCATCAAAAAGTTCACTAATTTCTATAACAAAATTCAAAAGAACGATTAAATCATCAGGATTATCGTGATTAGAATTCAATAAAATTTCTTTTGCGTTATATTTATCATGATATGCATAAATTTTATTATAAACCTTATACAAATTAAATGCTCCAATTTCATTAAATAATTCACTATTAAATAAAACTAATTGCAAAGTATCAGATTCTATATTTATATCTAGTAAATCATTCACCACATGTATCTTCGCTTTGTTTCCAGCTGGTTTTTCCGCATGTTGTGAATATACTGAATCAAAATATATATTGTTTAACACACTAACAATATTTCCTTGAGAGCGCCAATTACTTTTTAAGGTATTTTCTCTTATAAAATGACGATTAATAACTTCATGAAAACCTTCAACCCTCTCCTTATAAATTTGTTGCATCTCATCTCCTAATAGGACAAGTCTTGTTTCATTATTTAAACAAGCTTTATAAAACAAATTCAAAATTGCAGAACTTGTATCCTGGTACTCATCGATAAAAATAAATGAGTATTTCTGTGATAGCGCCATATTTAACTTTGGAAACCTTTCAAAAACAGCCCTTGAAAAAGTTAGCAAATCGTCATGTGATAGTGCGCCATAGAGAAATGAAGAAAATTGTGTTTCTCCATACTTTATGCAAGAAATATTCTCCAAAACTACTTCTTCTGTAACAGCAAACTCTAATTCTAAATTATTTCTTTCACGATATTTCTCTAATTTAGCTAACGCCCTTTCATCATTCCCATCTATAATTTTTTTTATCTCTCTACGATAAAATTGCACAAAATATTCTATTACAGATCTAATTCTAAAAAAAGGAATCATAAAATTTCCAATAAATGAATGTATAGTCCCAATTTCAACGCGTTCACTATCTATTTTTTCTCTTAATTGTTCAGCTGCCCTATTTGTATAAGTAATACATAAAACTTTTTTGTTTGATTGTCTTAAAAGTTTTCTAACGGTATTAGATACTGCTGTAGTTTTTCCACTACCAGCTGGTGCGTTAATCAAAGTAAACTGCTGAGATAGGTCTAACCCTGAAGCCATTCCAACCCCTCCTCAACATATACTGGTATAGAATCTTTTATATTCTCTGATTCTATTAGTGCATACATAAAATCAGTTTTATTTTTTAATTTATCAATTCTATCTCTTAAAGAAGTTTTATTTTTTGCAGTGTTTGATAATAATAGTTTATTCTCCTCGATAAGTAATTTGAAATCTTCCTTTGTGATGTGGGAGAATACAGTTTCAATATTCAACTTCTTATAAGGAAGTTTATTTTCTAAGCCATTCACATCTTTCTCTGTATTATTTTTAAATAGAATTAATTTATAAAGTAGCGCATCTTCCAAGGTACGTGCATACCCGTCCACATCAGTTTGGAATTTCAAGTTAATATTTCCATTATTCAAAAATAAGCCTTTCTTTAACCTATTTTCTTCAAAAATTTTAGAAATATTTGATTGATCTACCATTGTTTTAATTGTTTCATTTGAAGTTACTCGCTTCATAATTTCTTCTATAATTACATCTTCACCAATTTCAATATCTTCTTTCTTGTATTCATAATCTATATCAGTAAAAATTAGTGATTTGATTTCTAAAAACTTTATTAAATCCAAATACTTATGAGCATATGCTCCCCCTACTTGAATATAAGATATATACTGTGAAGAAAGTTTTTCATATTTCACCATATTTGAAATGAGATACTTAAATAATAATCTTTCAGCATCCCCTTCAAATAAAATTAGTTTATCCGCAAATACCATTTCCACCATATTGAACTGAAAGAATTTTTCATAAAAGTTCCTATCAGTTGCATGTTGAGTCATAAAATTATTTAAATCATATACTTTTGATTGAGTATGTCCATTTGATCTTAAGACACGTATATTACTCAAGCCTATCGTTTTTGTCATCTCACTTGAGTGAGTTGTAATTAACATTTGAAATGGAACATCCTGATTTTCCGCCATTGCAGTTATAATAACTTCTTCTACTTCACTCGCTGCAACTTGATTAACTGTTTCTACTATTTCCTTCACTGCGCCTTCTTTAGCCACATTTTCTAATTCATTAACCACATCTGCTAATTCTTTTTGAACATCTTCTTCCTTTAATTTCTCTTCTAGATTATTTTCTCTTTGCTCTAATTCTTTTGTCTTATTAATCGCACTAATATACCTTATGAAAATATTTTCCATTTGAGGATGTAAGTGTGCTTCTGGCTCTTCAAATATTAATAAATTTACTTTTCTTTCATCTATTTTGTCACTAAAAATT
>NZ_JBEUTW010000739.1:0-1198 GCF_040492675.1 Bacillus sp. AP50 | reverse complement strand
TGTGTATAAGAGACAGATATTTTATGTTATCGATTACATGTCAACATTTTTTTTTCGGAGGGATTCTTTATGGTAACAATTAATGAAATAGCTAAATTATGCAATGTTTCAAATGCTACAGTTTCAAGAGTTTTAAATAATCATCCTTATGTAAATCCAGAAAAACGCGAGAAAATAATACAAATAATGAAAGAATTAAACTATACTCCTAGTTCTATCGCTAGAAATCTTAGGGTGAATAAGACACAAACCATCGCTCTATCGATTCCAAATATAGATCATCCTTTTTTCGGAAAATTAGCTAGAGAAATTTCTAAAGAACTTCTAAAACACAATTACAAATTACTGATTTATCAGACTTTTTATGAAAAAAAAATAGAGCTTGAATTACTTTCATTACTAAAGAATAGAGCGGTAGATGGTGTAATTCTCGCATCCTTAGAAAATGATTGGGAAAATATAGAGCATTATTTAGCATATGGCCCAATATTACTTTGTAATGAATATGAGGAAAATGCACCTATTCCGATAATTTGCTATGATGAATTTGAAGCCGGATACAAAGCTGTAAAACATTTAATAAGTAAAGGACACAAAAAGATTGGCTTTTGTTTTGATTCCCTTAATAGTCAAGCACAATTAAAACGCAAACAAGGATATCTGCATGCATTAAAAGAACAACAATTATCATACAAAAAAAGTTGGTTATTTGGAGATGCAATTACTATTAAAGATGGAATTCGAATCTTTGAGAGGTTAGATAAATTAAAAAATAGACCCACTGCGCTCTTTACTGGAAATGATCAAGTTGCTGCTGGAGTAATTAAAGGTGCTTCTTTAAAAGGATATACTATCCCTACTGACCTTGCCGTTTGCGGTTATGATAATCAATTAATTTGCACAGTTACAACTCCAACAATTAGTACAATTGATATTCCAATCGTTGAGCTAAGTAAACGAACTGTTAGTGAGATACTACTATATATAAATGAAAAGGAATCTATTAAGCGTAAAATTATCGAATATCCAGCAACCTTAATTATTCGTGAATCGACATAAGCAAATGAAAAGCGTCATTTTAAAATTAAAATGACGCTTTTCTATAATATCCCAAAATTCCCACAAACATTTTATATAATTTTCTGATTTTATTTTCTAAAAAGTTCATTTAACTATGGGAACATGAGCCATTTTAAAC
>NZ_JBEUTW010000738.1:0-803 GCF_040492675.1 Bacillus sp. AP50 | reverse complement strand
GTTTCATACTTAAACATAGCTATTATTGTGATGGAAATTTAAATTTCGTCTTTTGAAAGTATCAATAATTTGTATTATTTTTATAGGGTTATATATTTTTCTTTTGCTCTGCTGTATAGCAGAGCTCTTTTTTTTTGTCGTACAAAAGCCACCTATATATGTGAAGTGCACCCCAATTGTTAACAATTGGGGTGCACTTCAGTCCTGTCGGGCGGCTTCTTTTAATTTATATTCACCAATTCATTAAACTTAAACTTAGTATTCAAACCAAAGGCATCTGTACAATATATAGTTTTCGTCATCGGTTCAATATGTAATACATTTATGTACATGTCTTGCACCATTCCATCACGATAGTATGAGATATGTATTTCTTCTTCCTCGTGAAAAGATTGCATTAACGCTCTTTCTATTCGTTCCATAGTATCTTGTGTTAAAAAAGGTTTAGGTACTTTATATTGTTCCTCAAACATTCTATGTATTTCCTCGTATTGCTCCGGTATTGAAGCAAACGGATTCCATTTCACCATACCTCTTCCACGTACTACAGGAAAGCTGTTATATCCCATGATGTAATACCTCACTTTTGTTTTTTTAACGCCACTACAAACAATAACATTTAACAAAAGGGGGTAGAAGTAGATGAGTGTTGACATTATTTCTAAAGAAGAAATCACAAAATTATTAAACGAATGGTATCAAGCTATGATTTCACAACGTGTATTACAGTCTCAGAAAATAAAAGAAGATATTGCAAATAAAATCAATAATATTAAGGAAGACCAAACAATATTAGTCTACTA
>NZ_JBEUTW010000737.1:0-1859 GCF_040492675.1 Bacillus sp. AP50 | reverse complement strand
ATATATCGTTATTATAGTAAAAGAGAAATTTTGGAAAAATATCATTTTTTTGTTTAGAAATTTTTAAATTATTGATATAATCAATTTGTAGAATTGATTATTGGTTAATTTTACTATTTTTTAATTTTAAGGGGGATTTAATAATGGCAGGACAAATTCGTATGTCACCAATATGGACAAGGTGCAAATCAAATTGAGGACATTTTACGTCAACTACAAAACTTACAAAATGAATTAAGAGGAGAATGGGAAGGTCGTGCTTTCGAAGGTTTTGACCAACAGTTCAATCAATTAAAGCCAAAAGTACAAAACTTCGCACAGCTATTACAAGAAATTAATATGCAGCTTAATAAAACTGCAGAAGCTGTTGCTAGACATGACGAAGATCTTTCTCGTAATTTCGGTCTACAATAAGACAGATAAAAAGAAATATATAATTTAGCCATGCAACCATACGTTGTATGGCTAAATTACTTTAAAACTAGAGTAAGATACGAAGTCTTTCATCAGATAGACTCGCAGTCGCAGGAGTGATAAGTAGTGAAAAAGTTCAAATGGAGCATCTTGTTGTTTATTATTTTAGCTCTTGTACTATCGACAGGGGTCTCCTATTTAGCATTAAATCAAAATGTTAAGAAAGCTAATGAGAATACTACACCAAAAATGACAGTTGCGTTGGTAAATGAAGATCAGGGCACTGTATTTGAGGGCAATAAAATAGCGTTTGGAGATCAATTTGTTAAAAATGTAAATAAAAATACGAAACAAGAATGGTACGTAGTTAGTCGCGGGGTAGCGGAAAATGGATTAAAAAATAATAATTACAATATGATGATTGTTATTCCAAATGATTTTTCTAGGAAGGCAGTTGCGATTGATTCAGAGATTCCAGAGAAATTAACGTTAAACTACAAAGTAAATGCAACTGGGAATAAGGATTTGAAAGCTGAGGCAGAAAATACAGCTTCTGTTATTTTAGAAGATTTCAATAAGCAAATAATCGACGTTTATTTTGCGAGTATTATCGGTAAGCTACAAGGTGCACAAGATAATATAGGTAAAATAATTGAAAAAGGAAACGTTCAAACAACTATGTATAAAAAAGATATACATAGTCCGTTAGCAAATTACACAAATCAATTTAAAACAGTACAGGATTATACAGGTGTTTCTGTTAATAGTTTCAAAGGATTTCAGGATGTTTTAAAAGGTTTCGGTCAAGCATTAGATGAAGGGAATAAATCTAACAGTACGTATTTAGATGGTTTTAATAACTTTCAAAAAATGCAAACTGATAACAATTTGTTAGCGAATAATTTCACAAATCAATTCAATCAATATATGAATGATATGAATACAGGCGATGCTTTAAAGCAATTAAGTGCATTGGAATCCGCTAATAAAATTATTTCAAATCAATTTACGTTTTCAGAGAAAGAACCGAATATTTTAACTGATGCTGCAGCGATTCAAAAATATTTAGCAGATGTAAAAAAACAAGTGTCTGAATATGATACAGAACTTGCAGGAAAGTTAGAAAGTGATATTCAAGAGACGGTAATTAAGAAGTTAAAGCAATCTATGTCGAATGATGGAAAGCAAGAAATCTTTATAAATACATTAATGAAACAACCAGATGCTCGAATAAAGAAACAAATCGAGAATTTAATTGCGAAATTACCTAGTTTAAACATGGAAGAAATCGGTCAAAGTGATTTGCCAGATACAACGAAATTACAACTGCAAAATGTAATTCAATTTACAAAAAAATATAATAAAGAAAATAATTTTTATTATGATCCTGTAAATAAAATATCTTTAGGAAACGCTATTAAAGAAGTAAAGGATAGACTTTATAC
>NZ_JBEUTW010000736.1:0-2769 GCF_040492675.1 Bacillus sp. AP50 | reverse complement strand
ATTTAAAACTATCTATCAAAAACTTTTCAATTAAATATCAAATTTATTACTTTAAAAACGCATAATTATATATTCATATTTTCAATAGTGCGTTCCCAACCCTATTGAAAAGAAATCTATTCCGTACCACTAAGTAGATCTCTTTCCAGAAAAAGAACCTGTTCTCAATGGAAAACAGGTTCTTTTTTGTTCAAAATCGATAAATTATACTACAACAGTATTGGTTCTTTAATTAATGGTAAATACTCTATACTCATAGCATAATTTAATAACAAATTGATATACTCTTGATTTGGCTCTAAACAATGTACATTCTTCAAATATCCTTGCGTGTATAAACAAGATGGTATAGCTACTGATAGCTCTTCTACAGATTCTAATAAAGGCATTATGAGCTCTAAAGCTTTCTGTTCATCAGTAGTTAGATTCGTATTAAAAAACTTCTCTATATACTTCTCTTGTTTCATTAACAGGATATCGTATCCAAAAGCTTGTAAACTATTAATAAATTGGTCCCATTTAAGCTGATTTGGATTACAAATATGCATGGTTTTATTTACTGTATTAGCCTTATAAGATAATTCAGTAATAGCTAAGCTTCCATAATCTACAGGCGTTAAATCTACATACGTATTGACGTCAGGAGCTATGCTAGATAGGCATATCCCTTTTAATAATCTATAAAATGCGTTTTCATTAATATTGTATTGAAATTTACCTGTTTTAGAGTTACCCACTAAATTCCCCACACGGTATATCGTGGCACGAACTCCTTTTTCCATTGCTTCTCTGACCATTTTCTCGCCTTGAAACTTACTTTCTAGGTACAGATTATCCAAATTTTGCCCTCTATCAAAATTAGACTCAAAGAATTCAAATTCTTTTGGATCGCTTTCAGCCTGACCTACTACACTTAAAGTCGATATATAATGAAAACGTGCATTTGTGTTCTTAGCTAATTCCAATAAGTATTTTGTAGACTGAACATTTACCTTTTGAAAATGCTCACGTTCTCCATAATGTCTAACTTCTCCACCACAATGTATGATTGACTCTACCCTATTCTTTAAATGGTCCATTTGCTTTGAATCTAGACCTAGATTCATCAAAGATAAATCTCCTTCAATTAATTCTACTCTCTCCTTCAACTTTTGAAGGATTTCTTTACCGAAATAAAACTCCATTCTTTCTTTTAACTTTGCACCAATTACTTGATCCTCATTTTTTCTTACTAAACAGTAAATAGTCGTAGATGGCAACTGTAATAATCGTTCTAAAATATGTGCTCCTAAATATCCTGTTGCCCCTGTAAGGAAAACTGTGTTTGGATAATTCACCAGATCTAACTCACATTCTTCTAATTTAGTTCTTTCATAAACAGGAGTCGTTTTCGTTTCATTTTCCATACATGCTACATTCATATTTTTCTCTTTCTTGGACGACATGCCTTCCATCTCTTCAATATGAGAGGCTAATTTTTCTATTGTTCTATACTTAAAGAAATCTTGAATTTTCAAGTTAGGGTATAACGGTTTTAATTTGACTAATGCCGGCATAACTTTTAAAGAATGTCCACCCAAATTAAAGAAATCATCTTTTAAACCTATAGATTTTATGTTTAGAACTTCAGACCATACCTTTGCAATGTCTTTTTGCACTTTAGTTTGAGGTTTAAGTTTACACTCATCTTTTTGCTCATGACCAAACTCTATTTTTGGCAGCTTTTCAAAGTCAATTTTACCGTTCGCCGTTATTGGTATTTCTAACACATGAGAGTAATATTTAGGGACCATATATTCAGGCAATACATTTGATAAATGTAAAGCTAACTTATTTTTCTCTATCCCTATACCGTCCACTGTTTTATAATAAGCTTGCAGTAACATTCCATCTTCCGTTTGTGTTACTACAGCCTGACTTATTCCCTCAAGTTGTAACATTGCATCTTCTATTTCTCCTAATTCAATTCTGTGCCCTCTAATTTTAACCTGCTTATCTTTTCTTCCCATAAATTCTATATTTCCATTTGGTAACCATCTTGCTAAATCACCTGTTCGATATAATCTTTTACTATTATCTTCTGAAAATGGGTTTGAAATAAATGCCTGTTTTGTTTTCTCTTCCTGCTTCCAATACCCTTGGGCCAGTCCTAAACTTTCAATATATAATTCACCCATGCCCCCTACCGGACAATGTTGCATATATGAATTCAATATATGAACCTTTGTATTAGAAATCGGAATACCAATCGGTACGCTTCCTAAAAGATTATTTTCTTCTTCTAAAACTGGTACGAAATAATACATTGCTGAAACGGTTGCTTCAGTAGGGCCATACTCATTTACCAGCTGTACTTGGTTTTTAAAAGTATTTTGCCAACTTCTAATAGCATTTGTTGATGCAGCTTCCCCTCCCATTATTATAAATCTTAAAGAACGTATCTTTTCGCTATCCAGTTTCGTTAATGAAGTCGATAATTCATTGAAAAAGACTGTTGGTAAGTCGGAAATAGTTGCTTGAGTTTCTTGAATGGCTTGAGCATATGCGACGGTTGAATAGCGTTGTTCATCACTTAATAAATATAGTTCTGCCCCATTTAACAAGGTAGAAAAAATTTCTGATACTGAAGAATCAAAACTATGGGAATAAAACTGTGTTACTTTATCATTTGGAGAGATCTGAAACACTTCATTTCTCCATTCAACTAAATTTAATACTCCTTTATGCGTTAATAATGTACCTTTTGGTTTTCCTGTTGAGCCTGAAGTA
>NZ_JBEUTW010000735.1:0-952 GCF_040492675.1 Bacillus sp. AP50 | reverse complement strand
ATATTAAGTTTATTATTCCTAATTGTTTTTATAAATCAATAATAATCTAATTCTCTTCACAGAGAATCCGCTTTTCACCTTATAATACGCTACTTGTAAAGTATGCATACCGTTCCCTTTTTCATATCTGTTTCGTATAACGGATTAATGTTGTCTCCATTAAAATCAAAATTCCGAATTATAGGCATTTAAATCTCTAGCTTCTTTAAAGTAATTTCTAAATTTATCATCAATATTTATATCGTTACTTAATAACAACATCAAACTGGAATCCCAACAAACAATTTCAAGTTTTGCTTGAGGGTGCTGAATATTTGGACTTGGTACCCAGAGTTCTTCGTTTCTATTTGCATAGGGTTCTACAAGCAAATTATTAATATCAATGTTTATAGACTTATCAAACGCAGATAGTACACCCCAAATAAATTGAGGATTATATTTCTTTACGAGATTTGAAAGATCTTCACCTGCTATCCAAACTATTGGATGCGACATTTTAGGATAATCTCGGATAAGTTTCTCTTCCTGATGTGCGACAATCTCCATGTCTGTTATAAGCCAATTAAACTCTTTTTCCCTACCTTGAAATGAGTCAAAAACGGAAGCTAAAACTGTATATTTAGATCCATGTAAAATGAAGTTCATCCAATCCCTCCAATTAGTAACAATCGATAAGTTAGCCTTCTTGAACTTATTATGTGTAGATAATTAAACAAATACCAATGAATACTGTTACTATACACAATATAATAGTTGTTGCAGTATCTAGCAAAATGCTTACGACTAGGAAAATTATTGATTTAAGAGCAAAAGAAGGCCCTTTTTCTTTCCATTGACGATAGATTTGCATCATTGCATAAATTAATGGAATCATACCACCTATAATCAGAATAATCCCTATTATTTTCCCCATGTTTCCCCTCCTTTTAAAGATTCGAATCAATAGATATAA
>NZ_JBEUTW010000734.1:0-1266 GCF_040492675.1 Bacillus sp. AP50 | reverse complement strand
ATATTTTAGTGGTGTACCCTGATATGTCACAAATAATGTCTACAATGTTAACAAGACAGTATGCGAGTTATACTCTTAGTGGAACTGCTATTATTAGAATGAGTATGTTTGAAGAAATAAAAAGTTCTATTTATGTAGCAAGTGCATCGCGATTAGAGGGAAGTATTTCAATTCGCAAATCAAGTAACTCTCATATTAAAGGAACTATATCAATACCTATAGATGCTTCTCATGATATTGGCTCGTTTTTAATTATTAGGAAATAAGTTCGCAACATTCTAGTTAAGTAAAACGACTATAAATATATAACTGTAAGGATAAATTCCATATCAAACTAATTAACCTATTGAAGCTTTAGAGTAAGATCAGGTGTAGATGAAAGATTATAATCTAGGAGGAATTTAAATATGAAAATAAATAAATTTAACGTTTCTGCAGTCTTTTATTTTAAAAGTGGAAATTCAAAGAAAGTTGATTGGTTGGAGGATAAATTAGTAAAAAAATTAAAGAGTGAGACACAAGAATTAACTGAAGGTCTTAGCTTAGAGGAAGCAGATGTTTTTTTTCAAAGTAAGTTTAAGGAATGGCAAGAAAATGGTACTACTATAATTCGTAAAAATGCTAAAGGTGAAAATTCTATCATATCCTTTGCGGAAGTTGAATATATGACCATGTTAGTTAGCTTAGCTAAAGATATCTCTCTAGATACAACTGAGTTGAATGAAGATGAATCTAAAGCAACAAGAAGTATTCAAGAACATCCTGCATTTAAAAAATAACAATGAATAAGGCAGCATCATTCGAAAAAACATATATTCGAATATAGAGAACTTTCCTTTTGGGAAGTTAAACAATATGACTATACAAAAGGCTAGAATTATTCTACAAAAAATTAAATAAAAAATTTTGTAAATCCTTATAATGAATGCGATACAAGAGGGAGGATGAAATATGAGGGCAAAAGAAATTTTAACGAAGTTAGGCACTTTAGAGCAAAAGAGAGATGAGGTAAGTTCTGCATTAATTGAGACTTCCTATAGAGAAGCAAAGTTAGTTTTAGAGGACTCTCTAAAGAAGTACCAGAAGAAAGTGGATGCTTTTCTTAATACAGAATTCGAGCCTTTATCATCAACAGCTTTTCTAATGGTTTCCCACAAGCATTTAAATCTCAACACTGGTGATCAAGTTCAGTTGAATGTAGAAGCATTAACTAGTGATGGGATTACAAAGAATGTTACAGCTGAACTTCGTCCGGCTATGTTATTT
>NZ_JBEUTW010000733.1:0-2977 GCF_040492675.1 Bacillus sp. AP50 | reverse complement strand
GGCCGCAGAATCAATCCGCACAGCACAGGAGGCTAATCAAGATGAGTAATTTATGTAAGCCATATGGCGATGGCCGTGACTATGGTGATGGCGCTGACTATTGCTCTGGTTATGGCGATGGCGCTGGCCATGCCGATGGCTATGGCTATGGTGATGGCTATGGCCGTGGTTCTGGTTATGGCGATGGCCGTGGCTTTGGCAATGGCTCTGGCTATGGCTCTGGCGATGGCGATGGCGACGACGCGTAAATCGGCGACTTCGCGAAGCCTCATAAGTATACAGGGCTGCAATGATAGCCTGCACTTGCAGCCTTGTTCTGAACACAACACAGGAGCAGACATGAGAACTTTATTACTTGGCGCCATTGGGCTTGCCTTGCTGATTGAACTATTGTACTTATCGCTTGTAGGGCTGAGCAGCACTCTTGCGAAATACGATTACTGCTATGATGCAGTAATGGCCGCTAAGTACGATTTATCTAAACCAGACTTCACAGAATACGGCCTGAAGTCAGAACCTGAGTGCAAACCATGATAGACGTATCAGTAGTTAGACGTATACAAGCGAAGAGGGCTGATGAACTGCATATGCAGTTATGTGCTAAAATTCAGCAGGCCATAGTAAACGCTGCTATGGATAGCCGTACTGAGGTACTCGTGCAATTACCTAATGCAATGCAGTTAGCTCCTGGTGCACATCCAGCAGCAATTCGCTTGGAAGCTTACGCTTATGATATTGAGCGTTTGCAATTTGGTCTGAAACTTGCTGGGTATGTCGTTGATAACGCGGTGTACACAAACAGTTTTATTATTAAATGGTGAAGGAGAATCAAATGAAACATATCAAAATAACAAAAGGAGCCTATTTAGATGGTTATGATGGCGCTTTTTACCGATTTAACGATGAGAAAGGCGACGAGCTTTCAACAGGGCTTTGGGATTATTGGTACGAAGCCCGCGCCAAAGATGAGGACGGCGAAGAATATACGGTCATCTGGAAAATCACAAACCAAGAAGCCTTTGAAGATGGTGAGGAAGTATACGCCTGCGAATGGAGCGACCCTACCTACATTGAGGACAATAATGGCTTCCGAGTAACCGATGATGTTATTTTAGACTGGTGATACCAAGCCCTATCAAATTTGAAATATAATTCAATTGTGGCAGTAAGACAGACAAACAAACCTAATATTAAATACTAAAGGAGCTACAACATGAAACACGATTTTATGGACAGAACTGCAAAGATTATTGCGGAAGTTCGTACCAGAACTTGTATTGACAAACTTGATACAGAAGTTCTCGAAGAGATTTTACAAGAGGAGCTCATTGAATACTACAACGAAGTATTAACGTATGCTCGTAGTTTAGAGGAAGCCGTTGATAGTGCGTACGATGAGGGTTATGAATCTGGTTACATAGCTGGGTGTGAGAGTGCGTACGATGAGGGCTACGAGTTTGGTTATTCTGATGGTGTAATTGCAGGTCGAACTTAACGATGAGGTAGAACATGAGCGATTACAGCATTAAGCTTGGTGATTCCGTGGGTTCAGGTGTGCATGTGCACTCGCAGGGTGAAATTTATCCCGTGATACAGATGTATATCGGACAGGAGAAAGTGTTTACATACGCTAACAAGGTAGTACCGTATAGCATGAAGCAGCAAGTCCTAGATGCTGTTGCTGATGGTACACCAGCTATCCGTGAACTCTTTAGTACCAGCACACGGGAATTGTGTACTTTCTAATAGCATTTGGCTATGATAGCTTCACCGCGAATAAGACTTTACTATCATAGCTTTTATTAATAAATACTATAGGGTTGATAGCGCTTAATGTCACACTTATAGTACGCGGAGCATAATTTTATTGTCACACTAATTATGCTTAAAGTCACCTAAATAAGGTCAAAACCGATGAAACAAAAGCGTGTAAAAACACGAAGCTGGAACAATCGTGAACTGCGTAGGAAAGCACCTGCTCGTGTACTCGATACTCGACTGGAAGAACTCCTCCGTGCCCTGCTGTACGGCTGGAACTGCCCTAAGTGTACACGAGATACCGAAACTGTACAAAGCCTGTACTCGGTACAACCTGCGGCGCTGTGTGCTATTGGTGTAGCGGATGCATATGGTGTACGGTTCCTCCCTGAGGTAGCGACTGCGTTGGTACGCTTAGGATATAATCCGAGTGTGCTCTTGCATGAGCTCTGGCAGATGCAGATTACATTCCCTGATGGTACTACATCAGGTATCTGTATCAATGACAACAAGAAGATGTTCGTACCGTACTTCGGTATTGAACAGCTTGCTGTGGAACTGCGTGATGGTATGTACAGCCGCATGCAGAAAACTTACAAGAAGCCTGGCTGGTTCTCTTGATTGTACATGTACTAACCTTAACCCTAACTGTAATCAAATTAAAGGAATAAACAATGCGTAACACCCAACAAATCGTAGAACGTAAAGTAGTGGTAGCTGGTCAAATCGAGAAACTCGAAGCTGAATTGGCAACCGCTAAGGAACGCGAAACCCTGACTGTCGGTGAAGACTATACCATTAAGGTTGGTCGTAAATCTGAACAGGCTGAACTGAACACCTATGCCGAAGTGCAAGCTACCCTGATTGCACAGGCTGAACAAGATGGTAAAATCATCTACAAGTTCCGCTATGGTGAGGGCTTCGATGAAACTACCGTGGTAGGTGATGCCAACCGTGTGGTATGGGAGGATGGTGACGATAAAGTACGCAGTACCGAAGTCATCACGAACCGTATCGTGAAAGCACAGGATGAACTGGAAGCTCTGGATACTGAGTACGCTGATGCTGAGGCTCGTGAATCTGTAGCAGCAGGTGATACCGTATCTGTGAAACTCGGCCGTGGTGAAACTGCCCGTGAAGTACCTGCTGCGGTGCTTGGTGTGCATACCGATGCAACAGGCAAGAAAACTGTAGCGGTTGTTGCTGAAGATGCCGTGGT
>NZ_JBEUTW010000732.1:0-3293 GCF_040492675.1 Bacillus sp. AP50 | reverse complement strand
GTATTATATATATTGCTATTTACTTAGAAGCTTACTACGACTGCTACATTTTTTAGCTTTCTCAAACGACGAATCATTATCTTCAAGCCTTTCTTTTATACTATAAAAAAGCATAACGCAATACATTACACTAGTCAAATTGTGTAATTTTGAACACATCTTAAACAGCGTAATACTGCAATAGGAACATGAAAACACTCTAACTTTGATACAAATAATATATTGATTACATTTAGTTCATATTTTGTAAAAAAATCTTAATTGCCATGACAAAGCAAACAATAACCACTATTGGTCGTATTAATGCCGTCCCTTTTGTAAGCACCATCTTCGCCCCAATATATGATCCTATTATTTGACCAAGCATCATAATCAATCCAATTGTCCAATCGATTTGGCCAAAAATAATAAAATACAACAAAGCAGCGAAATTACTTGTAAAGTTCAAAATCTTAGCATTTGCAGTCGCCCGTGTAGCACTATATCCACATAAAAGAATGAATGCTAAAGCAATTAAACTACCTGTTCCTGGGCCGAAGAAACCATCATAAAATCCCAGTAACGGAGCCACTGTTAACGCAAACAACAACATACTTATTTTTCTCGGTCGATCTTCGTTTGCTATATTTGGAGATAATAGAAAATAAATGCCAATAAAAACAAGTAAAAAAGGTAATATCATAATTAGATATTCTGCTCGTATCTGTAAAACAAGCCATCCACCGAAAACTGATCCAAAAAAGGTCATTAAGATGGACAAACGCATTTCTTTAAGATTAATTTCTTTCTTCTTAATAAAAAACACTGTTGCCATGAGAGTTCCGCTACTCCCTTGCAGTTTATTAGTTGCTATCGCTACAGAAGGAGACATACCTACTAATAACATTATCGGGATAGTTATCATACCACCGCCTCCAGCAATCGTATCTATCCATCCTGCTAATACAGCTACTAAAAATAGTAGTATGAGTAATTCAATAGTAAAATCCATACAAAGAATATGGGAAGGCTTGAGCTATTATACCCCAAACCTCCCCATCTTCCCTCCTCTCTTTAAACTAGTTAATTAAATCTTTAAAGTAACTTTCTTTCTGATCACGTAATCGGCTGGAAACGTATTGCCTGCAAACAATTCTTCTTCCGTATTTATTATTTCCAATCGGGATTTTATATTCTTCCTCAGATAACCTTTCTCTACCATGAGTTACATTTGTTTGTTTACCATAGTATGAATTTGGGATAATTAATAAATCTTCAGATGTAAGTGGAACCTTATAAGTAGGCGTTGTTCGTAAGAGTTCTAAAAACATGTCAAATTTCAATTTTTCTTCTTCACTTTCTCCTACATAAATCAATCTATTCTCTGCTCCATTTAAACAAGTTGCAATAATATCACCATTATCATCTAAAAATATAATTTGGTTTATTTCCCCTACAAATCCCGATATTTCACCATCAGCCATTCCTGCGATATGAGCAATAGGCATTTTACTTATCGCCAATATGTCATCTTTACTGAAGAAATTTTCTTCAAGATGCTTTTGAAGTAATTTTGGCGTTCCAATATGAGTTTGAGTTTTTAAATTTAACACTCCTTTTAATAAAAGAGCATCAACTCTAGTAAATTTTCCACAAGTAATTTCAGACACTATTCGTTCCACGGATTTATTAAGTCTATTTGATACAATTTCTAAATTCGTATTGAATGTTTTCAATCTTGCTTCAATATCTGATTGGTCTTTCATATCTGTATACACTGTGGCATCGTTATGTTGATAAAAGTTCCCGCCACCGGTGCTTGCACCGACATTTCGCAAAACTTCATCGTTGTTTAAAGGTGAAATGAGATGAAATCTATTTTTCCCTGCATGTTCGGATGGGTGAATTAAAGCATCATAATTAAAAAGTGTGGCAAAAAGCCATGTGACCCATTCTGCATAAAAATATTTTTTCATTCTATCGTGTTCGTCTTCACCATAATTAAAACCTCTGCGATTTTCCCCAGGTAATAGTGTTTCTATAGGATCACATGGAGTATTTTTAATAAGGATAGGCGGTACGTTCCCACCACAATTCGCTATTTTTATCATATGTAGTAGATTTTTCATGTCTGAATTCGGAGTTTTCTTTGAATAGTCAATCAAACAATTAAGCCACTCTTTTGAAAAATATGCTGCTATTTCTTGATCACAAGTATAAGGATTATGAGTTTTTAATTCATTTTCTATCAGATTCTTCATTTTATCCTTCAATAGATTCGGAATGGTAATTTCTTCAATTTCTGTAATCTGCAGTATTCCTTTATTCATTATAAAACCTCCGTTGTTTTATTTTTTACACCCTATCTTCTATTAAACAAACTATCCACTTCTTTTTTACTCCTTTACTTTTCGTCAGAGCTATTAGAATTACCGATTTACAAATAAAAAACATGGAGTATAAGAGATTTCTTCTTAGTTACATTTCCCCCACGAACCTCCATTGATTTGGCAAATTTAATTTGAAAATCTGATTCATTTTCATACTTTACTTTCAAACTATGTTTATATGATTTTCAATTCAAGTAAGAGTATTTCATTTTCTAAAGTTTTCCTAATTTTAAAATCAGAATTTTCAATACAACTATGTTAACATTAAAAATATAACACGAAACAAAAAAATGTAAATAAATAGTTTTTTTATAAAAAATAGTCAGACTATTTATAAGGTAATCCGTATTCCATTGAACCAACTACGGCCTCTCAATTTTATTGATAACAATAAAAAAGCCCCCTAAATGAATAGAGGACTTTTTCCAAGTATATTCTATTTTAAAGTTCTTACTTATCTTTTACTTTAAAAGATATTGCTGTAACTTCTTTATTAACAGTTCCATCCCGTTTGGACTTACGATAATCTTCCCATTCGCTAACGAAATATTGCTGTCTGAAATATCTCCTGTAAGTGCACAAGCTCTTGGAGATTGATATTTTCGTAAAATAATCTGATCCTCTTCTATAAACATTTCAAGAGAATCTTTTTCTACAATTCCTAAACTCCGTCTTATTTCCATTGGAATAACAATACGCCCCATACTATCTGCTTTACGAGTAATTCCTCTTGATTTCATAAAATGCCACCCTTTATATTTATCTAATATTACGGTATTCATTTTAGCAATAAACAACAATTAGGAATAGTTCGTATTACAGTACTTTTTTTAGAAATAAATAACAATTAGGAATAGTTTATGTTAAAATTCTTTCTTGTTTATTCTTGATTTTTAATATATTTTTCCTCGATCATTTTTATAT
>NZ_JBEUTW010000731.1:0-1009 GCF_040492675.1 Bacillus sp. AP50 | reverse complement strand
TGTGTATAAGAGACAGGAAAATAGCAGGTCGAAAGATCAGTGTAACTCCAAGTAATAGAAGCAATAAATCTATAATCGGAAAAATAAATGAGAGAAAAACATCTCCAATTGATAAGAATAAAATATTTGCAGATGGTTTATTAAATAGGTACCACTCTAATGTAAAAATAGCAGTAACAACAATGCATAAATCACAAAGTAAATACGCTTTCTCCCATTTGTTACATTCCATCATAATTTTATAAAAGAACGCAAAAAGAAAGAAGAATAAGAAAAACAGTAGAAATACATCAGAAATATTAAAATTTTGTATTGGTAATTCTACATTAAGTACTTGAAAAGCGGATATGAAATTTCCTATCAAAAAACACCCTATTGCAATAGTAATGCAAACCCAGAATACTCCTAACTTAATTTTTTGGGATAATATAGAATACAGTAATGAGATAAACACAGTAGTTTCAACGACTAAAGATGATAGTCGGATATTAAAATCTGATACGAAATAATGATTCGGAAAAACAAATAAAAATATAAAGCAAAAGCTTATATAAGTTATTAAAGCCAATATCAATACATAAAATTGCACATATACATGTTTACGCAATGGATTCACCTTCTTGATTTTTCTATACTTTTATTAAAAAATGGCTTGATGGTGGCACAAGTCCTACTAATTAAAATGTGTGCTACCTATTATCCATATTATGACCTTTTTAAAAGATTTCTTTCTACACACAACAATCTTATTAACTTTTTGTAGATGTTTACAATTATCAATACTGAGGATTCTAAAAAGGATAAGCTGAAAAATGTAATTTTTTAAGTATTTGAGCATCGTAAATTTGGCGGGTACAACTTATCTACTCTTTACATATGAGATAGAATCTACTCCTCTATTGGATTATAGTTGCTATCTGTCACACTTAAAAAGGAATGAAAATATACTATCATTAAAATAGAAATTCAAATTAGTTTACGAAACCAACTGTAACTATTATAGTTACAT
>NZ_JBEUTW010000730.1:0-1245 GCF_040492675.1 Bacillus sp. AP50 | reverse complement strand
CATGTACATGAACAAATCTCGTTAACAACGACAACATAAATCGAAATATAGTAAAGAATACCCAAAATAATAGGACTTGTATCTCTGTTACTTCGATACTTTTCATCAACACCGGTAACATAATAACGACTACTATTATATTCGTTATCGCTATTCGAACAAATGTGTACATCATGCCATACTGGACTAATTTTCGCATATGTGTTGCATACGAAATTAAAAATAAACTATCCGCTTGCTCAAAAAATGAACGAACTCCTCTTGGATATGTTACTAGATAAAATGCGAGTAATCCTAATCCGAAATAAATCGTCTCTTCCGTTGATAATTCATTTATCCATAGCGATCGATAATAGATTCCCATAAATATAAGTGCTGGAATAATAATATATAATGCGACTGTCCAATCTGTTACCGAACGTATAGACTTCCACTTCCGCTCAAGTTCATGGCGTAATCTCTTATAAAATTGTTGTTTAATCATGTTGTTCACGCCTTACAATTACATCAAAGCAGTCTAATAATGAACTACCCGGCATTTCCGCTAATATTTGAATAGATTCTAAATGTCCATCTGCGACTAATGTACCTTGTGAAATGAGTAAAAATCTTTCACAAATTTTTTCAGCAGTATCTAATACGTGCGTACAAAGTAAAATTCCTGCCCCGCGCTCTTTTTCTTTATATAAATAATTTAAAAACTCTTTCGTAGCTACCGGATCTAAACCGATAAAAGGTTCGTCAATGATATAAAAATCTGGCTCAGTTAAAAACGCCAATATTAGCATCGATTTTTGTTTCATGCCTTTTGAAAACTTTGATAAATACTCATGTTTATGCTTATTCATTCGAAAAGTATGTAATAATTGTTCCGCTCGTTCTTCCCAACTTCCCATTTCACTTCCACGAGCTGCCATTAATAATTCAATATGTTCCCAGAGCGTCAAGTAATCATAGTATGTTGGATGTTCTGGTACGTATGCATACGGATTTTTCTTTTCACCGAATGATATTTCACCGTCCATATTTACAAGTAATCCGAGTATCGTTTTAATCGTCGTACTCTTCCCAGCACCATTTGCTCCAATAAGAGCAACTAGTTCACCTTTTTCGATAGAAAAAGCTATATCATGAATTATTTTTTCGCCTATTTCATATCCAGCTGAGCGGATATTTACTTTTAACATGCATTCCCCTTCTTTCCATTTCTAATACAATCAAGGAAAAGAATAACATATAACTACC
>NZ_JBEUTW010000729.1:0-1413 GCF_040492675.1 Bacillus sp. AP50 | reverse complement strand
CATCTATCTCCCATCCTTTTAGACTCATACATCAATACTTTAAGGTTTCAAGTTTAATATAAAAATTTAAAGATAAGGTAAAGATAAGATAAAGATAAAATAAAGGGTATTTTTTAGCGTACTTTAAAAGATATTGCTACAAAGGGATATATGGGACAACTTGTTGATATGAATGGATTTAGTGATAATTGAAAGGTTATTGTACAAGTTATTAATTATGGAGACATCATTCCAGAAGATTTAATCCATCTTTTCAATATGCTTTATATAAAAACCACAACATAACATATAATAAAAAACGGCGAACCCTCCACCTAGGAGAATCCACCATCACAAATAACTGATTATTTCACACCTAGTTTTTTTGCTTTCTTAGGGATCCCGTCTTCCAGCACTTCCTCCCAAGCTGTTACACCTTTTTATCTAAATGATATACACGTAGGAATGCTTCTTTACGAAGATTCTTTTGTGCGATAAATTCTAACTCTTTTTCTTTACCTTCCTTATCAAAACCCGATAATGTATATTCATACTCCTTTCCCATCACTTTACCATCCATAGATTTTGAAACTCCTCCTTTTCCATCCATATTAATTTGAACGTAATATTCATCTTTACCCATACGGTTGATATCACACCCAACTAAAACACTTGCAAATACAACTTCCTTATTTTTTACGTACCTGTATATTTTTATCTTGTTACTCACTTTTATTTTTCTTTCTTAACTAACTTATTTAAGATAATCTCATATAAATTACTTAACGAATTAATGCTATTTGCGACATAAAAAAAGAGAGGCGTCTGCCCCCTCTTAGAAGTGAAATTCAACTTGCTGTTCTTTTGTAATTGTCTCATCCCCCTCAGGATTAACTGTGTCGCTAAAGAGTAACTTAGCTGATATAATCTCCTCAAGCTTACTCTTAATGAATAGACCTACGCTACCTTCTTTCTTCACCTTCCCATAGAATTTGTTAGCATTCTCATCTTTCTCCTAACTAAGATCTTTTACTTTTACTAATTTCATATGAGAAATTCCCTCCAAATGTACACACTAAGAATGAGATTTGATAGAAGATACTTGTCTACATTTTGACTTTTCCTATTAAAACTGGAATATTTGGTCAAATGTATTAAACACGCAAATAACTTGATATCGTATCTCATGATTTTAATAATGATTCTGTTTTTCATTGTAGTAAGGTTGTTTATCTCATATTGAATTACCTTTCATTTTTCTTACAAGTTCGCAATATTTTTGAAAATACAGTCTATAAAGCCGAGAATTATTATTTTTTGAGAGATAGCATTGAGGAGTTTTTCATATGCACTGTACTATACGGTACTAGATTCCCGTACAGATTTCATTTACAATTCATTGTATTTTCTTTACCATTTACCAAGTTAAAATGG
>NZ_JBEUTW010000728.1:0-2996 GCF_040492675.1 Bacillus sp. AP50 | reverse complement strand
AATTTGGTCAGCAAATAAAGAGGAGGGAGATTTTTGAAAAGTATTATGAAGGGTATGACATGTCTTGTTCAATTGTTCAATATAAGGAATGTATATATAATCTAAAACTGCTGGAGGTAATTCTAAAGTTTCTTGTTTCCATAAATCGAACTCATTTGGATTAATAATTTGCATACTTCCAAAATGAAAAGCTATTAATTCATCTTGATCAATAAAAACTTTATTATCTGTTTTGGATATAGAACTGCTATTTAAAATGACATTCCAAGGTGCTGCATCAATACCTTTATGAGTCATAATTTTTATATTAGAAAAGATGTTAGGAATGTGATTTAAATATTTTTGGTCACCCCATCTATTCATTTCAACATCATATTGATTATTGCAATATTCTAGGCATTTATCTTTCCACCATGTTAAAATTTCTTTACTATTTTGATCGTTTTTGAAGCCTACTAAACCAGCTTGGTATATACCGTGTATGCTTTCAATTTCAGTAGAGCTTCTTTGAGGGCAAAGGAATACAGAGTACTTCCACCATTCATCAAGAATGATATTAGGTGCTGTAAAGAAATACATATCAGCATCACAATATATAATGTGATCAACTTCCGGATAAAGACTAAGGACATGTAGACATAGGGGCGCTTTTAATGTCCAACAATATTCTTGTAAACTTCTATCATTTTTTATACTGAGGAGTTCATGATTTTCAATATCCTTTACCGGAATTAGTATGGCATGCTTTAATTTTAATTTCTCTAATATTTGATACGTTAGATCATCCATACAACAAATCCATACAGTAAATTTAGCGTTGAAATTTTCTAAGGAATAATAAGAAGTCAATCCTTGGATTAATCGTTCTTTACTTATAATCATGGAAAAGTTCATAAAATGATTGGATTGATTCATTTTTCTTCTTAATTGTGAATCTTTATATAAAGTTTGAGCTTTATTTATATCTTTTTTACTTAAAAATTGTTTAGTATCTTTATTGAATTTATCCTTTAATTGCTTTAAAACAAATTGAATTCTCTCTAAATACGGAGTGTAAATATGGTTTAATATATTATTGGGTATTGAAATTTCTCCCAAAGACCAAAGATCAAAATCATTTTCAGTAAAGATAGTAATACATGCAAAATGGTAAACAACTAGTTTGTCGTTTTCAATAAATATATCGTTTTTAGTCTTGTCAATTTTATAATCGTTATTATATATACAGTTCCAAGGCGCAGCATTTATACCTAAGTTATTTGAAATTTTTACTTTTGGAAAATATATAGGGATATAATCTAAATACTTTTGGTCTCCAAATTTCCCCTCCTCAGCCTCGGCACTGCACCAATCTATACATTTATTTTTCCACCATCTTACACTTTTTAGTCCATAGAGATCATTCTTAAATCCAATTAGACCAGCCTGATATTTTCCATACATTTTTTCTACCCAATCACGATCTCTTTGGGGGGTTAGGAAAATAGAATGGTCACCCCATTCCTCAAAAATAATATTAGGGTCAGAAAAAAAGCATAAATCACCATCACAATATAGAATAGATGGTAAATCATAATTGACCAATAAATATTCTATCAAGACAGATTTTAAAGTCCAACAATATTCATTTACTTTTCTTTTTCTCTTAATTGCTTTTAGTTCACGATCTTCCAATTCTTCAACTTGTAAAAGGTTTACATTAATTAAACTCATTTCTTTTAATAGTGAATATGCAAAAGGATCTATACAACAAATCCACAATGTGAATTTTTCTGAGTACTGCATTAATGATTGCTGTAAAGCAATAATTTTCAAGACATACTCACTACCTACAATGACGCAGAAATGATTATTTAGATCATGTTGTTGATTATAGAATTGGGGATCAATTCTTTTTTGAGTATTTTTTTTGGAGAGATTTGAAGCTTTAATTCCTGTTGAAAGTGGGTTAACTATTTTCTCATTAGAGGGGATATACAATCGAGGTAAACTTATTTTTTTATCATTAGAGTTCAATGCTTATTCAGTCCTCTCCACTAAAATTTATTTGGATTCCAACTTTCATTTACAGTTTTTAAATCTTTAGGTGTATCGACACTAGCCCAAAAGTCATTGTGTTCATAGACTGCGAGCTCATTGTCTTTTATTAAATTTCGAAGAGGATCTTCTTCTAGAACACAATCATCATTATTACTTAAATAATCGAATATTTCTTTGTTAAATACAAAAAAACCGCCATTAATTACTTCATCAAGTAATGGTTTTTCTTTAAAATCAATAGCAATTCCATCTTCGACCGCCAATAGGCCGTATTGACTATTTTTTTTAATTCCAGTTAATGTAGCAATTTTTCCTTTTTCTTTATGGAATGCTATTAGTTGATCAATATCTATATTGGCTAATCCGTCACCATAAGTTAATAAAAAGGTTTCACCCTGTACAAAGGATTCAAGTTTTTTTAGTCTTGCCCCGGTCATTGTATCAATTCCTGTATCTATAAAGTGTATATTCCAATTTTCTAATTTCTGAAGTAGCGTATATTGACTGGTTTTAAAATTCAAACTAAAGTCATTCTCTTTCCAGCTAAAGTCCATAAAATATTCCTTAATTTTCTCACCTTTATATCCTAAGGGCAAAATGAAATCAGAATGTCCATATTTTCTATACCAATTCATTATATGCAAGAGGAGAGGCTTTCCTTGAACTCGAACTAATGGTTTGGGAATGTCCTCTAAAATTCCTTGCATCCGAAGCCCTTTTCCGCCACACAAAATTATGACTTTCATAGATTTATTTCCTTCCTCTCTATATATTTTACTAATTTAAACTATGTAGTTTGTTTGGTAAATGTATACACGGTTGTACCATAATGACAATCAACTAAAAAAAATATGTTAGATTTATAATTCAGATGCTGATTAAACGTGGAGAATACACATTGTAGTTTATCATTAATTATATGTAAATTAGGTTCTTTTAAAATCTATGCTTTAGTT
>NZ_JBEUTW010000727.1:0-1487 GCF_040492675.1 Bacillus sp. AP50 | reverse complement strand
AATAATATGGAAATCGCAATGGCAGTTTTAAAATTTATAGGTGGAGCAATCCCATTAATTCAAGAACTTCTAAAAGCATTTATGTAAATTCACTATTTAGCAATTATTTATAAAAATTATCATACAAATGATCTGTATATCAAAAATGAATTGATTTACAGATCATTTGCGTGAGCAAGGTCCCTTTAACATGATTAAAGGAATTTTTTAATTTTTAAATACTTAAGGTTACACCACATTAACATCAAGTTAGCAAAACAAAAAGAAAAATACGCACCCTTCCTATAATTCTACAAATGGAATAGCATATTTTTCATTTTTGGGACCTAAAAAACACCAAGACTACCCCTCTTCAGGGCAATCTTGGTGTTTTTTACGTTCACATACAAATTATTATTTGTATTGTTACATGGGTTCTTTATTAAATGATATACGTCTACTTTACCATCGATAAGCAATGACTAATGTCTCCCATTTTATCGTACTGATTACCTATACGAGGTTTTAAAAGAACCACCTTGACTAAAATGATAAAACAAGAAATCGAAATGAGCCCCTTTTTTATTTTGTAAGCAGTAAAGCTTCCATATAATGCTCTTTTCTCTCAAGAGCTTTTTTTGCATCATCAGCTGTTAATATATAATCTACTGCAATGCTCTGTAATAGCTCCTTATCCGCATTTGGCAACTGAATCGTTATATCTTCCACGCTACTCTTATTATTTCCATTTGTCTTATTAAATTCTTGAATACTTCTTGCCAGCTCTGCTAATTTTTCCATATGCACAGGATTGTTTACATCCAAAAATATATTACTTCTAAAAACTGCCGTAACGTATTTCTTTACATTTTTCTGCTTCTTCTTTTTTATCAAAAACAATATTTCCCGTATACATTTGTTCAAACGTAAATATATCGTTATTCTCTTTTCCAACATAATATGTATTGAACTTTTCTTTTACATCATTCGCTTCTTTTTTGATTTTATAATTATCACTATCTACTTTTGGAGAGATTCGTCCATCCAAAGCTAGCTGAAACTGCAAATACGGTTCATTTACTTGCTGTACATGAGCTATCCGTACATCTGGCCCCAGTAAATCTTTATAATTCCCCGGTATTTCAACTTCATTTAGTTTAATAGAAAAACCATACTGCGATTTTGTATAACTTTGAGCTTTTTGTTCAATTTCTTTATCCGATATATCACATGATGTTAATAGTATTAAACTAAACATCATATTACATGTTATTTTTGTTATTTTCATATGGTATCTCCTTTTATGCCTACTTCATATGCAGAAATACTAATATAGATTTCCGATAAAGTCACGAAGTTTAACAAAAAGAAGAGCAGTTTTAAATTGCTATGTTTATACAATTTTATATGAACCAGATTTAAATTTAAAGGAACTAAATCGTGCGTTTTCTCTTTATTCAACCATTTAACTTACTAACACTTTTCATAAGATATTTACACACTGCATT
>NZ_JBEUTW010000726.1:0-1762 GCF_040492675.1 Bacillus sp. AP50 | reverse complement strand
ATACTTATGAGAGACATAAAAGAATTGAAATAGCAATCCCCTATGTAAATAAGGTATAATCTACATATAGTGAACCTTTTACGTAATTAAATAAAAGGTTCTTATACTCAAAAATTCATAAACTAGAAGGTGCAACAATGTTAAGTAGTTTTATTCATTCAGTATTAACGTTTTTTGAAGGATTAGGTTATTGGGGCATTATGCTTGGACTTATGATTGAGATTATCCCAAGTGAAATTGTCCTTGCTTATGCAGGATACTTAGTATTCAATGGAAGTATCTCATTTATAGGCGCAGTTGTATTCGGTACAATTGGCGGTGTTATTGCCCAAATCTTTATTTATTGGCTTGGACGATATGGTGGACGCCCTATATTAGAACGTTATGGAAAATATATTTTCATACATAAAAAGCAAATAGACGCTGCAGAAGATTGGTTTAATCGTTACGGAACTGGTGTCATTTTTACAGCACGCTTCATTCCAGTAGTGCGTCATGCGATTTCAATTCCTGCTGGTATTACAAAAATGCCTTTACTACGTTTCACTACACTAACAGCACTTGCGATTATCCCTTGGTCTATTATTTTCATTTATTTAGGTGAAAAGCTAGGTGAAAATTGGGAAAATATTAACGATATTGCTGGTCCGTATGTGAAATCATTCGCAATTGGTGGCGTCGTACTTATACTTTTATACTTCGTTATAAAAAAATGGACAAAAAAGCGTAAAAATCTTGCTTAAGAATATAACAAAAACCGCTATAAATTCATTCGGAGTTATAGCGGTTTTTTATTTATATATGAATTAATCTTCAAGAATTATATAACACCTTTCCATCTACATTTACATGGATAAGCAACCGTTTGATCATTTCTTTCGTATATTATCTCAAAAAGGAGTGATTCCCCTATGCATTGGCAGCAAAAAATACAATACTTAATCGGACGTCCTATCGGCATTTCTTTCATGAACGGGCAAGGAACTTCTGGTGTATTATGTTCAGCGCATGATGGTCAATTATATGTGTATGAATACCTTTATCAAGCCCAGTTCGCAATGAAACATTATGATTATAGACAGATTCAAGATATACATGCATTCCCAAATTGTCCTCACCAAAATCCTCTATACTAAAAAAATCGGAACGGCTCATAGCCATTCCGATTTCTATACTTTATTTCTCAGAATTAAATTTATGCACTGCTTCATCAAAATAAATCCAACCTTTCCAGCCCAAATGAATCGTATCTTTTAAGAAATACTTATCATATTCATGACCAGAGAAATCAACTACTGGATATCCTGCTTTCTCAACCTGTTCTCGAACTTTTTTATAATACACTTCACGGCGTTCTTTCGGGAAGCCAGTATAATCATACCAAGGCCCATTTACGGGTACAGAAATAAAGAGTGGTTTGACATTTTTCTCTTTAAATAAATCTAAAATAATTTGTAAATCATCGTATTCTGGTGATTCATCATATGTTTCATTTGCTCTAAAGTTTTTTAAACCTTTTAGTTTTTTCTTCAGATTATTCTTATGATAATACGGATTTTCAATTCCGAATGTATTTGTAGTAGACTCTGCTTTCCCTTCTTGTTCTGCGTGTTTACGTGCGTCTTCCCAAGAAATTGAACGAAGTCCGATATTTGTTTTCTCTTTCATCGGTTCGATTTTAAATAAAGAGTTAAATAAATCTCTATGATCTAAAATATTTCGATGCATATAAGCAAGTGGTTTAACTAAACCTGCTTTTATG
>NZ_JBEUTW010000725.1:0-1038 GCF_040492675.1 Bacillus sp. AP50 | reverse complement strand
ATATAGAAGTACGCGATTTTTGTTATGCAGCTGATAATATAAATCCAAATTTTGCTCATGAAAAATTGTATATCTTTTGTCCACAATATGAGTTAGATAATTGGGGACAAAAGAAGTCGGTAGACATATATATTAAGATGAATCTAATTGAAAATAAGGACAGGAACAAATACATGATTGTTGTTTCTTTTCATAAAAGGAATAAACCAGTCACTTATCTTTTTAGGTAAAGATAAGTGACTAATGGTTTTAGAATGAAGGAGGATTTTTATGTTGGTTTTATGTGAGTTTTGTCGAGATATGGTAAAGTATTCTACTAAAGATGTTCCAAAAGTGACAGTCATTAGAGGGAAGCAATATCATTACGTAGGTAAAGAAGCAAATTGCGAGGAGTGTAAATCTGAAATATTTGTTCCTAACATTCATGATTATAATTTAGAACAATTAGATCATGCCTATAGACAACAGGAACAGTTAGTTACTATTTCTGAAATAAAAGAGGTTTTAGAAAAATATAAAATTGGAAAACGTCCATTGTCTTTGCTTTTAGGTTGGGGAGAGGTTACCCTAACAAGGTATGTAAATGGAGATATTCCGACAAAGCAGTACTCGGATATATTGAAAAGATTAGGTAGAGATCAATCTTTTATGCTAGATATTTTGGAAAGAAATAAAGATTTAATTACTCAAAAAGCATATAGAGTCTCTAAAGAAGCAATCGCAAACCTACAGGAAAATGAGGATTTTACTTCTACACAGATTACAAAAATCGAGGAAGTTGCTAACTATTTGCTATATAAAAATGATGATATTACTCCTTTAGCTCTTCAAAAGCTGTTATACTATGCGCAAGGATTTTGTAAGGTGTTTACTGGAACATATTTATTTGAAGATGATTGTGAAGTAGGAAGTCATGGCCCGGTATATCGAGTTATTTTTAATAAATATAAAGTATATCAGTACGACAATCTTGAAGTTAATTATGTTAGTACAAATCAATTAACTCAAATAGAAAAGGAAATATTAGACTGTGTAATC
>NZ_JBEUTW010000724.1:0-1208 GCF_040492675.1 Bacillus sp. AP50 | reverse complement strand
TTATATATCTGATCCCTAAGGTACGTTTTAAATTTCAAAAGCTCCAGACATTGGTGATATTATTATATGCGTTTCAGTTAGGTACTATAGGTCTTACGGCGTTTGTTCTTCCAGGGATGAGTAATTATTCTATTAATTTTATTACGCTTATTTATGTAGGTTTACTAGTATTAGGAGCAATACTTGTTCATGGTGTAACAACATTTGATACTTTTAAACAAGCAAGTAAAGGTGCGTTTAGTATGGGAGAAAGATCTACTTCATTTTTTAATAAGGCAAAGAAAAATGTAATGTTTGGTGTGGTAATTTATGTACTAATTCTTCTCGTTTTAATTTATATACAAAATAATTACTCATTGAGCATAATGTTTGGTTACTTTATATTTACGTTCATCATGTACGCGATAGCCATAGGCCCAGCTGAGTTCCAATTATTAGCCTATTTATATTTCGTGGGAGGAACACGAAAGGGAGCGCCAGGAATTCTTAAAGCGCTATAAAGAGAGAGAAGAAAAGAAAGAAAAAGAAATAAAATAAGTTTTGCATCGAAATGAGGAAAGGTGAATGCTTGAAATAAAAGAAGAAGATTTAGGCTTTTTTCAAATTACAAATAAAAACCGATTAAGTCCTGATGGTGTAATGGCCTTTTTAGTTGGAGTTTTTGTATACGCTTCATTACCGATGTTTTTTATTGTTTTTGGGTTTTTACAACTTGGTTGGGAGGCTTATCCAAAATCTTTTGAACGAATATTTGTTTGTGTAGAGTTAGTATTATATATTCTGCAAACCCTTTTTTTGATTATCTATTCATTTCCGAAATTAAGATTTAAATTACAAAAGTTACAAGCCATTGTAATTGTGTTTAACTCGTTTCAGGTTGCAACGGTAGGGTATGCGTATGTATTAATTGAAGCGATATTTGGATATACTTGTGAAAATTTAACCGTATGTTATATAGGTCTATTATTATTAAGAGCGATTACTACTCATATTGTAATTACAATCCATACTTTTAAAAAAGAAAAATATGGAGGCTATAAGAAGGTTTTTATTTTTAATCTATATGATTTAAGTAAAGGTAGTTAAAGGTGGGACAATTGGATGTGGAATATAAAAGAAGAAGATTTAGATGAATTTAAAATAACATGTAGAAATCGTTTAAGTCCTGAAGCTGCTGTAGGTTTTATGTTAGGTTCAATCATATACCT
>NZ_JBEUTW010000723.1:0-2344 GCF_040492675.1 Bacillus sp. AP50 | reverse complement strand
GTTGATGGTGAAACAAAGAATATAGAACTTTTAGGCAAGTTGAAAATTAAGGAATTATGGGTTTTTGCAGTGAATCAGGAGCAATTTGATAATATTATGACGCATGTTAATCCTGAATTACTATATGTTTATAAAATGAGAGTAGAAAATTTATCGATTCTACAGATGGGGAAGTATATTTGTGTTGGAATACTAAAAATACTGATTTGTGGAATTTTATTTATAATAAAAATCTTACTTATCTATTAATAGAAGACTTCTCGAAATTAGAAGATTTAACACCAATAAAAGATGGAGGAAACTTAGGAGGTCTTTATTTAGGAGGCGGGATAACAAAAGCACTTAATGTAAAAACGTTGGAGCCAATTGGTGACTTAGTACGATTAAATGAGCTAACTTTAATGAATATTAAAGTTCAAGATCATTCTTTAGAGCCATTAATGAATTTGAAAAGGCTTAAGAAATTGAATATATCTAACCAATTCCCTATGGAAGAATACGCTAAATTATCGGTGGTATTACAGAATACAGAATGTGAATTTTTTAAACCATATGTACGCATGGAG
The DNA here is from genome assembly GCF_040492675.1 of Bacillus sp. AP50. Taxonomy (NCBI): domain Bacteria; kingdom Bacillati; phylum Bacillota; class Bacilli; order Caryophanales; family Bacillaceae; genus Bacillus; species Bacillus sp. AP50. The sequence continues at coordinate 1,778 of NZ_JBEUTW010000723.1, read as the reverse complement.
TCCACAGAAGGAAAAGATATAATGATGACTGGTAGAAAAAGACCTTGCCTTAATTCGAAGAAAGATGTAGAAAAAATAAGAAAATATGAGCAGAAATTTAAAAAAGTGCAAGAAGAATTTAGAAATAAAATCAAATGAATTTTGTAACTAAATGAAAATATATAAAGTGAAATATTTAACAGGAAAAAGACAAATTAGAAAAGAAACATGGGTTTGTCGAAGAAATACACTATAAATTGGTCTGAAGGAGATTTATAATGTTAGAAACAATTCATGAAAAACAGGAACGAGAAAAACAGGACATAGCAACGCTAACTGCTTTGAAGAACGCAGGATCTAATTTAGCAAAGGTACATTACCTAGAACATTATTTTTTAGTAGATACTATAGAAATTGCAGAACAAATTGCAGAGGTACTACATGTAAAAGGTTATGATATTTATGAACCATCTGAACAACTTTCAGAAGATGGGTTACGTTACTATGTATTTATAGTGGGGAAAAATTGTATACCAACAAAAGAAAAGGTTTGGGAAGAAACAAAACATATGGCGGAGTTAGCGATTTTATATAGTGGAACATGTACTAGTTATGATGGCTGGGAAACACAAGTAATAGAATAAGTTCGGTGGTAAGTTTTGAAAAAAGCATAAACAGAACAATGTTTAGGTAATAGCTAGTAATTGTTGAAGTTCATTGTACATTGAAAAGGCGGAGTCTCTCGGAAGGCTTCGCCTTTGTTTATATAAGATATAAATTAGTCTTATTATTCTACCACTACGATGCACGTGGCGATGTAGTAGCGATGACAGATCAAAATGGACAAGTGGTAGCAAACTATGAATATGATGCTTAGGGAAATGTCCTAAAGGGCGACGCAAAAGGAATAGCAGCAGACAATCCATTTGGATATGCGGGATACATGTATGATAAAGAAATTGGTATGTATTACTTGATTGCGAGATACTATAATCCAGAGCATGGTGTGTTCTTATCGGTGGATCCTGATCTAGGTGATGAGGATAATTCAGTTACAATGAATGGGTATACGTATGCGGATAATAATCCAGTTATGATGGTAGACCCAGATGATCATTCAGCGTGGTTTGTTCCAAGTAGCTAAGTTTGCTGTAAAGCAGCCATTAAAGTACAAATATAAGAAAACAGTAGCAGGTTAAATCACCGAATATACTTAAATATGCCATAAATCAATCAATTGGTCGTAATAGTGTAGGAGTATCATCTAAGGTGATTTTAAATGCTGTTAAAACTGGCGAAAAAGTGCGGTAGAACTAAATATACTAGTAAACAGGCTGTAGTAGTTTTAAATAAAAAAGGTAAAGTAATTACAACTTTTGCTAAAGGTTCAAAATACATAAGGAAAGGAAAAAATAAGGTTGTTTAAATTAAATAAAGAGATGCACATTTTATTGAAACAGACATTAGAATCACAAAATAAACATTTACTATGGTTAAATGTTTATGAAGACTTAAGTATGATAGAAACTGAAAAAATAAATAAATTGAGAGATATTATAGCAGATGAATTAATGGAGAAAGGTTTTGATGAACGAGACAATATAAACAATTTGGGAAGAGCATTAGAAGAGCTAATTGATATCTTAGGAAATTTAATACCTTAGAAAATGTTAAGCTGTATTGCAAAGTTTTTAGCAGATGGAAAGTTCCGTTAATTACAGAATGAAAGATTATATAACTTTTAACAATGCGCTTAATACGAGCGTAGCTATGATTAGAGAGTTTTGCATGTGTAAAAT
>NZ_JBEUTW010000722.1:0-1009 GCF_040492675.1 Bacillus sp. AP50 | reverse complement strand
AGGTATAACCTATTATTATACTTGAGGTGATTCCAATCGAATTACGACAACTTGAATACTTTTTAGCTGTTTCAAAAGAATTACATTTCACAAAAGCAGCTGAGAAATTAAATATTTCACAGCCTTCTCTAAGTCAACAAATACGTGCATTAGAGCATGAAGTAGGAATGCCACTTTTCGATCGAATTGGTAAAAAAATATCTTTAACTGAAGCAGGGAAGATTTTATTATCACATAGTAAAACCATTTTTCATGAAGTCGAACAAGCTCGTTCAGCTATTCAAGACCTAAACGGATTACAGCAAGGTTCCTTAACAATAGGGGCTTTGTTAACCGTCCTAAATTATTTACTACCACTAACTATTTTAAATTTCAATAATTTATATCCCAATATAGAGCTTTCTGTATTAGGGCTTCGCACAGGAGATATTCGTGAAAAATTATTACGAAACGAACTAGATATTGGAATTACATTTCTCCCGGTGCAAGATAAAGAGATTATCTCTATCCCTCTATACAAAAGCGATCTTACATTAGTCGTGCCAACTGGTCATCGATTAGCTGAACGTAATCATGTATCTATTGCTGAATTACAAAACTACCCTTTAATTCTTTTACCTAAAAATTTCTTTTTAACCGAACTAATTACATCTCATTGTCAAAAATTCAACTTTAAACCAAGACCAATTTTAGAAATTAGCACGATGGAATCTTTAATCCAAATGGTTTCCAAAGGAATGGGAATTACAGTGTTACCCAAACCATATATAGACTTTTTACAAAATAAAAACATTCAAGCTATTAAAATAGAAAACCCTACTCCAACAATTGAAATAGGGCTAATTTATAGAAAAGATAAATATATGTGTGCTGCAACTCGAGAATTTATTGAGCAACTAAAAAGTACAGTACGTTCTTTCCAAAACTAAACAAAAGAGATTATCCTATGAAACCGTTTCACAACGATCTAGTAGAAAAATCTCTTTTCAAAACAAAGTAAACATTATAT
>NZ_JBEUTW010000721.1:0-1179 GCF_040492675.1 Bacillus sp. AP50 | reverse complement strand
AGAAGGAAAAACGTTTGAAGAACTGTTGAGAAAGTCGCAAAATCAATTGTACCAGTATAGAAATTTGCAAGAAAATGAGTGAAGCTTTGATTTGAAGATATATGATAGGAAGATGTTTTATTTGTAACATTTTTTTGACTTTTATTACAAAAAAACGCCACGTTTGTAATAAAAGTCTTTAAAAATATATGAAATAAGCATATAATTATGATGGTAGTGTCAATGCAATTTGCACAGTGTGTTTTATTTTAAAAGTGTAGAGGAAAGCAAGCTCTACACTTTTCCTTTTTAGGAAATGAAAAGAATATTTGTAAGTTGTTGCGAGATATCGATTGTACTGTGTAAAATGAACAAAGAGATTAATTGATAGAAAGCTGGAAAGGGAATGATAGACGTGAGAGCGGAGCGATCACCTTTTATCAGGTGAACTATTATAGTCTTATTAAGACTGAGGTGAAATTCCGTGGACATTAAAGTAATACATAGTGTGAACAGGCCTTAAAAAACACGAAGTAGTATACTTAAAGATGGATATGGAATTGCTAAATAATTCAAAAAGAATAATGTAATATCAAGTAATAATTTGTACAAACAATATTAATGATCTTCGTAAAAAAGATGCGAGTGTATAGAACAATTACATATTTTATAACTTTTTTATATTACACGATGGTCGTTTATAAGTAGGAGGAAGAGATGTTGAAATATAGTAAATTAGCAATTGTAACTGCATTATCAATGATTTTATTAGCCGGTTGTTTCGGTCCGAAACCAGAAGAAGAATTATATGTAGCGTTTGAAAACGCTGCTAAACAAGAAAAAACAATGTTTGAAGATGCAAAAAAACTTGAGACTTTAGAGAAAGAAGGACAAGAATTATATAACCAGATTGTTCAAGAAGGAAAAGATAATAATCAAACTGTTAAAGAAAAACTGAATCAAGCAGTGAAAAATACAACTGAACGAGAAAAAGTGCTTGCAAAAGAAAAAGAAGTTTTAAATAAAGCGCAAGAAGAAGTGAAGTCAGCTGATAAGTATGTGAAGAAAATTGAAGATAAGAAATTGAAAGATCAAGCTGATAAAGTGAAAAGCACGTATGAGAAACGACACGATTCATTTAATAAAATGTATGACAGCTATGACAAATCTTTAAAACAAGAAAAAGAGTTATATACAATG
>NZ_JBEUTW010000720.1:0-1185 GCF_040492675.1 Bacillus sp. AP50 | reverse complement strand
TCAGCTTGCACAATATATTTCAACCATTGCAAATGGCGGTTACCGAATGAAGCCACAAATTGTACAAGAAGTTAGAGAGCAACCGAATAGACCAGAGGATGTAGGAAAAGTCGTTCGGTCGATTGAACCAGTTGTATTAAATAGAGTGGATATGGACACTTCGTACATTAATCATGTAAAAGAAGGATTTAGAAGAGTTTTTCAAGAAGCTGACGGAACAGGTACCGGAACGTTTAAAGGTCTACCATATAAACCAGCGGGAAAAACAGGAACAGCTGAGACAGTATATGGTGGAGAAAGTGATATTGGAAGAGATGAGAACAACAACCGAAAAAAATGTTATAATTTAACTCTTGCCGGTTATGCACCATATGATGCTGATCCGGAAGTAGCTTTTTCAGTTGTTGTACCATGGGTGAATGATGATAAATCAGGAATTAATTCTGCGATTGGTAAAGAGATTTTGGATGCGTATTTTGAATTAAAAACAAATAGATCAAATACAAATTCAATTCCAGTAGAACAACCGAACAAGGCACAGTAAAAATAGTATCACTGCATGGAAACATATTGTGCAGTGATATATTTTTTGAGTTAAAAAGCGCTTTATAAGGTGGGAATGGATATGAAAAAGGAGATTAAGAGAGGCTGGGGAAAGTACATACTATTTATATTGGTGATAGTCATAGGCTACCATTCTTTTACTTTATGTAAGGTGGAAGGGGAATCGATGCAGCCGACTTTATATGAAGAAGACTACGTATTTGTAAATAAAGCAGTAGTACGTCTTTCTAATTTACAACACGGAGAAATTGTCATTATAAAGGAAGCGGATGAATCGAAATATTATGTGAAACGTGTAATAGGGCTTCCTGGTGATGTAATTAACATAACGAACGGAAAGGTATATGTGAACGATAAAAAGCAAGAAGAACCATATACAAACAAAGATTTATTTAACAACACACAAGTGTTTTATAACTTTCAAAAGACAAAAATTCCGCCAAATAAGTTATTTGTAATGGGAGATAACCGCGAAGTAAGTAGAGATAGTCGAAATGGCTTAGGATATATTGAAGAAGATAACATAATTGGCAAGGTGGAATTTGTATATTATCCTTTTTCAAAAATGAAAATAATAGAATAAGTGGGAAAGGAGCAAAACCCCACTTATTAAAGTTTCAC
>NZ_JBEUTW010000719.1:0-1309 GCF_040492675.1 Bacillus sp. AP50 | reverse complement strand
GTATAAGAGACAGACATAATATAGAATGTAGGGGGCTAGGGGAGTATAGATATATTGCTAAAAAAATTGAATCAAATAATGTTGATGGATTGATAAAAAATTTAGTTAATAAAAAAAATATCCCTTATAGTAAATATGTTCGGAGTAAAATATCAGATGACTATTTACCGATAGATTGGAGAATAGATTTTAAATCAGGTTATTGTTGGGATTCAAGAAAGCATTCTTCTAAAATATCTTTTGGTAAACAACCGGGAGTCGATATTAAAGTGCCTTGGGAGCTTTCAAGAATGCAACATTTAGTTCAATTTGTATGGGCATATAAATTAGCGAAACAAGGAAAGGAAGGATTTGCTAGCCCATATGTATATGTAAGAGAATTTCAAGATGAGATCCTTGATTTCATCTCTACAAACCCACCTAAATTCGGGGTGAATTGGACATGTACTATGGACGTTGCGATTCGGGCGGCTAATTGGCTTTTAGTTTATGATTTATTTAAAGTACAAGGAGTCGAATTTGATAAGGAATTTGAAAAAATATTTGTACTTTCTATGCATGATCATGGTAATTTTATTTTTAATAATTTAGAGCGTAATAAGGATATAAGGAATAATCATTATTTATCTAATATTGTGGGGCTATTCTTTATAGCTACATACCTTCCTGCCACAGAAGTGGTATCACAGTGGTTAAATTTTTCATTCCAAGAATTAATTCAAGAGATGAGTTTTCAATTTTATGAAGAAGGCTCAAACTTTGAAAATTCAACTACTTATCATCGCTTATCTAGCGAACTCATGCTTTATGCAACAACAGTAGCGCTAGCATTACCTGAAGAGAAAATAAAGGTATTGCATAGTTATAGATTGCAAAATCATATTGAAATTTGTAAAAAACTAGGATTTGAAATTGATTCGGATAAATTTTGGGATTTCCATAATGGAAAAATTTTTCCGAATTGGTATATAGAGAGATTAGAAAAAACGGCTGAGTTTACAGCTGATATTACTAAGCCTAATGGAGAGGTTGCACAGTTTGGTGATAATGATAGTGGAAGATTCTTTAAGATACAGCCGTCTTATAATTTATTAACAGTTCAGGAAGCTAAGCAAAGATACTTAAATTTAAGTACTTATAATGAATTAAGTGATAAAGAAAATTACTGGGATGAGGACTTTTTAGAACATCGCTTTCTAGTAGCGGGAATTAATGCTTTATTTAAAAGGAAGAAATTTTTTAGCTTTGTAAATAAACCTTCTATAGAATATGTATTAATTAAAAATATGGTGAAAGATCATATGGAAAC
>NZ_JBEUTW010000718.1:0-3152 GCF_040492675.1 Bacillus sp. AP50 | reverse complement strand
CTTCAAATGAATATTTTGAATCTATCTCAAGATTAAATATGCTTCTATCTGGCTGTATCCTTATGGTTTGTTGGTCAATTATGTATGTTGAAATATATAGACTTACAAAATCAGTCTGGCCATGTGTTATCATGCATGCAATCGAGGATGCTGTTCCTACTGTTTTAGTTACAATAACAGGGATTATTACTCTTACAAACAGTAGTGATTTTTGGTTAAATCCTACTAGCGGGGTCGCTGCTACTGTTTTATTTCTCGGAATTGGAATCGTACTAAGAACTATAAGAATAAAAAGAGAACGACAATTATTCACACAATAAAAAGCAGATAATGAATTCGTCATTATCTGCTTTCCAATTTTTAAAACTACCTTATTATATTTTTTGATACATAAGCCAGTCACCAGAGTCTATCACTTTCTTTAACATCTTTTTATTCTGAGCGATATACACATATGCCTCAATTTCCCTATCAGCAACATATACTGTTTGCGTGATTCGATCATATAAATCAGTCTCCGCATTACCTGTATATTCTTCTAGTTCATCTAACTTACACAATATCTCATCATTTACTACATAAACTTCTCCATACACCTGTTCTTCAATCGAATAAGTCATGGCCGGATATCCTTCATTCGTATCAAATAATTTTCCATATGTCCAAGCTCTGTCTGCGATGCATGTTGCACCTTGCATATAATGAGCATTCGTTTGTCCTCTTCTTAATGTGCCATAAACGAACACATGATACATAAATTCTTATCCCCTTTATATGTCTCTACTTTCTTATTTGTAAATAAGCACGAATCATAAAGTAACTCACTTCATTCGGAAGCTGTTCTTTAATAGATTTCAGCCCACCCTCTGCATTTTGAACGGCAGTTTCAATAAGAGATTCATACTCTGCTGGAACAAAGCTTTGCCAATCTACTTCCATTCCATCCTCATAGCAGCGAATTAAATGGTTTTCAATTGTTTGTCTTGATAAGTTACGTTCTTTTGCAATCTCATTCAAATCAATACCTTGTTTATACATTTCATATGTTTCTAAATGAGAATTTGCGGACGCTTTTCCTGACTTTTTACGCTCTGAAACTACTTCTGTCTTAATCGTTTCAGCATAATTTGGATTTTCCTCAATAAAATGCTGAACTGCTTGTAAGAAGTGCGAGCCATATTTCACAAGTTTGTGTTCTCCGATACCTTTTACCGTCAACAATTCAGAATCATTTTGCGGCATTTTCACACACATATCTTTTAATGTTTGGTCAGAGAAAATAACGAACGGAGGTACACCTTCTCCTTGTGCAATTTCTTTACGTACTTCACGAAGCACTTCAAATAAAGGATGGTCTTGAACAATTTGTCTTGTCTCTACTCGTTCTTTTCGTAAAACATTCTCTTTACCAAGTAATACTTCTTTCCCTTTTTCAGTTACTTTTAACGTCGGATAAGTGCCATGTTCAACTGCAATTAACTCGTCTGAAATTAAAAACTCAATAAACTCACTGACCTCTTTTACACTACGGTTCGATAAAAGCCCATACGTTGGTAAAGTATGAAAATTAAATTCAATAACTTTCTTATTCTTCGACCCAGTTAATACTTGCGCTATCATTTGCTTTCCAAAGCGTTGGTTCGTTCTAATCATGCATGATAAAACCATTTGTGATTCTCTTGTCACATCGATGCTCTCGCGATTGTCTGTACAATTACCACAGCGTCCACAATCTTCTTTCGGTTCTTCTCCAAAGTATTGCAAAATGAATGATTGTAAACATTGTTCTGTATGACAGTAATCGGTCATATTTTGCAATTTTTCAAGTTCATTTGAAAAACGTGATTCTCCAGTTGATTGATCAATTAAAAAACGCTGTACTTGTACATCTTGAGAAGAATATAACAATATACATGTACTATCTAATCCGTCACGACCAGCACGTCCTGCTTCTTGATAGTAACTTTCCATATTTTTTGGAAGCTGATAATGAATTACGTAACGAATATTCGATTTATCAATACCCATCCCGAATGCAGATGTTGCTACCATTACACTTACTTCATCTCGTAAAAAGAGTTCTTGTTGCTCATTTCGATCACTATCACTCATACCAGCATGATATTTTGATACAGAAACACCTGCCTTCATCAAATCTTCATATAACTGATCGACTACTTTTCTAGTAGCTGCATATATAATCCCGGATTCCTTTTGATTTTGACGAATATAATCCGCCAAATATGCATTTCGATCTTGCCCTTTAATGACAGAAAACGATAAGTTCTCACGCTCAAACGTTGTCATAATTGTATTTTCTTGATTAATTTCAAGTGTGTTACAAATATCATCACGTACTTGCGGTGTTGCTGTTGCTGTTAATGCTAATACGAGCGGCTTTTCTGGAAGATAATCTAATATGCGATGTATATGTAAATAACTTGGACGGAAATCATGTCCCCACTGTGAAATACAGTGGGCTTCATCAATCGCAATCATAGGGATTTTCATATCAATAAGTTGATCAACAAACTCCATCGAATCAAGACGCTCAGGCGCCACATAAAGTAACTTGTAATGTCCTTGTTTCGCTAATTGAATTCGCTGATTTGCTTCTGCAATAGATATAGAACTATTAATATATGTAGCTGAAATGCCATTCTGTACCAATGTATCTACTTGATCCTTCATAAGTGATATTAGAGGCGATATAACCAACGTCGTTCCTTCAAATACTAATGCCGGAATTTGATAACAAATCGACTTACCGCCACCCGTTGGCATAATACAAACCGTATCTTTCCCATCTAGTACATTTTTAATTGTTTCATCTTGTCCTCTTCGAAACGAAGAATAACCAAAGTAGGACGCTAAAAGTTCTTGTGCTTTAGTAAACAAAAAAGAGTCACCCGCTTTTCTTTATCTTTCATCTACTTCTATTATATCAATCACTTATGCGACTTGAAAGGGATGATTAGATGCTTATTGTTTTTTCATTATTCTATGTTTCTTCACTTATTTAATATGAATTAGCATCATTATTTTATATGTTTTACAACATTTATAACGTAAATCCAGTACACAAGAAGAAAGAGTTTCAATTTAAATGTTCATTTTATTTCCCTTTCTTGAATACTACTAATCGTATACAT
>NZ_JBEUTW010000717.1:0-4969 GCF_040492675.1 Bacillus sp. AP50 | reverse complement strand
AGAAAATGGGGTATAAAAGAACAGAAGTAATAAAGAAATTAAATGATAAAACTACACTTGTTTATTACAAAAAAGAAAGGTAAAGCATTTAAAATACGCTTTACCTTTTTATGTTATTTTAGATTAAATATACAAAAATAATGTATGTTCTTCCAAAATACTCGGGTTAGTAATTTTGAAAATGAATAAAGATACAAAAACCACTACTTTGTCGTAAAGGTTACTAGCGCTTTTTGAATGCTTAAAATACTATCGTCACCTTTAAATTCTTTCGTAATTGGTTCCTCCATACTAGACACCCAAATTTTAAGTTCTGCATCTAAATCAAAATGCCCAGCCGTTTCGATGCTATATTGTGTAATACTTTTATAAGGAATAGAATGGTATTCTGTTTTTTTGCCAGTTACTCCTTGTTTATCTACTAATATAAGACGACGATTTGTAAATACGATTAGATCACGAATTAATTTATAAGCATGCTCTACTTTTTCATCGTCTAGCATAATCTTCTCTAAATCACGTTCTACACTTTCAGAACTCGTATTTGATGCATTTCCTAAAATACCGCTAAATAAACCCATATTAAATTCCTCCTTTAATATATGTGGAATGAATTACTTATATTGTAACATGTTACTCACAAAGATATTATCACATTACTTTAGTAGTTTCTGGTTATTGTTGTAATTAGTTTATATAACCTCATCTTAAAATCTTATGCTAATATGAAATTAAGAAAAAAGAAGCAGAGGGATATAGAATGAAGAATATCGGTTTAGTATTAGAGGGCGGAGGAATGAAAGGTTTATATACTGCAGGTGTACTCGAATATTTCATGGAAAAGAACTTATTCTTTCCATATGTAGTCGGCGTATCAGCTGGAGCCTGTATGGGAGCAACCTATTTGTCGCGTCAACAAGGGAGAAATAAGAAAGTAAATACAGAGCTAGTATCAGATTACAGGTATATATCTTATCGAAATTTAATTCGAAAACGTGAATTATTTGGAATGGACTTTTTATTTGATGAAGTACCTAATAAAATTGTTCCATTTGATTTTCAAACTTTCTTAAACTGTAATGAACAATTTGTTATAGGGACGACTGATTGCGAATCAGGACAAGCTGTTTATTATAATAAAAAAGAACATGGAAATGATATTTTAAAAATCATCCGTGCATCCAGCTCTGTGCCGTTTATAGCACCTGCTGTAGAATATGATAATCGAAAATTACTAGATGGAGGAATTATAGATCCTATACCAGTTTTAAAAGCTCAAACTGATGGTTATGAAAAGAACGTTGTAATTATGACAAAGCCAGAAGGATACGAGAAGCAGCGAAATAAATTTTCTGGTCTAGCTAAAATTCTATATAGAAAATATCCGAAAATCGCAGAGAATTTAGTAGACCATTATCGTTTTTATAACGAGACGATATCTTATATGAATCAAGAAGAACAAAAAGATAATTTTTATGTAATTCAACCCAGTGTACAGCTTCCTATAAGCGGAATAGAAAGAAATAAGGAAAAGCTCGTTAATTTATATAATCTTGGGTATATCGATGCTCAATATCATTATGAAAACTTATTAAATTGGCTAGAGAAATAAAGGAGTGGTAGGTAAAAAGGTTATTTTTAATGAATTGCAGAACATGCCTAGTCTACTGTATAAACCGTTTCCGAATTGTGACATTCATAAGAAAAGATTTTAATAATACGTTTACAGAAGATGATTGTATAAGCGCTGATTTAAATTATTATTGGATGCATACAGCAGGTACTTTAAGTTACGTGCTTAATAATAATGAACAGGAGATTGTGTTTAATCAAATTAAGTGGCTAAGAAAATCGTTTTTTGAGTGGTTTCCGCAATATTGTTTTCTAGAAACAGAGATTATGAATTATCCCATTTTATATAGAGATTTCATGAATTATGAAAAGACCCGTAAGCTATTACTTTATTATCTTACTGAATAAAAATTAAAACGTACAAGTGATGCTACTTGTACGTTTTTTGTTCATAGAATATACAATATTAACACCTTGTCCATGTAGGTATTTTAACGAGAAAAAAGAAGTACATATAGAATATGTAAGAGGGAGGAGATAGAAGCTTGTTAGCTGTTTTCCTTTCAATTCATGTCCAACTCAAATATTTCGAGTAAAATTCGTTTCTAAATGGTATTATCAAATATCAAGAAAACTAATTTAGAAACGAAGAAGGGACAGGTTTAATATGGAAAACGTATCAAATGTAGATAAAGTAGAATCTATACAGTCTTTACAGTCAACAATCCGTAAACTTGAAAATGCACTATCTCAGATGACTCAAAAAGGTGCAAATACTACATTAGTGAAAAAAAGACTCAAAGCAGCTAGTATCGGCTTAGCTATGTTAGAAAGTATTTGGAATCAAGAAACCCATCATTACACCCAAGAGGATTTAGCAGACGCTCGAAATGTTCTAATTGGTTTGTTGCCATCAATTGAAAAGATTTATGTTAAGTCAAAGCTTGGGAGTCCTCAAAGAACACTGTTAGAAAGAAGAATAAAATCATTGGAACTTTCTATTCAAGCAATTGATCATCTTTCTAATCAATAACTTCTCTAAACACATAACTTACGACTACTTTTATATAGAAATTCTAATGAAAAAACTACATATAGAATACTACAAAGGAGAAAGAGAGGTGATGGAGAAGGTACCAATAAAGCGTCTGTGTTAAAAATAGGTATGGACGTGCAGTATAGCAGTCGTTTTCCTTCAAATGATTATCCATCCGGAAAGATTGAAACATATTCTTTTTATAGTTCGATTTTAAATAACACACGTAAAATTCATATTTATACGCCTCATGATTATTCTCACACTTCACATCTTCAAGAACTTCTCATTGTATTTGATGGGAATTCATTCATAACCTTCCAATCGCAAAAACACTTAATTATTTAATTTACAAAAATGAAATCCCATCTTGTATTGCTGTTGCTATAGATCCTGTCGATCGATTAGAAGAGCTAACTTATAATGATAAAATGAATGCATTTTTCAAGGAGGAATTACTTCCGTGGTGTGCATCAAGAAGCAAAACATACAACAATTGCTGGTTTCAGTCTTGGTGGCTTAGCAGCTTTTTATGCAACACTTCAAAATCCACATGTTTTCGGAAATGTGTTGTCAATGTCTGGATCCGTACATTGGAAAAAAGATGATTATGAAAATGCAATTCCTTGGATTGAAAATCAAATTTAATCAATAGATTCTAATGCGACTCATCTCTATTCTTACATAGCAGTAGGAGAACTTGAAAACAAACCTCTTTTAACGGCTAATAGACGTCTGTATAAAGCTTTAAAAGAAAAGGAATACCAAATTACTTATGAAGAGTTTCAAGGCGGTCATGATAGCGTGTGGTGGCGAGAAAAGCTATTCGAAGGATTAAGGGCATTGAATTTTACAAAAACGACACTAAAAAATAAAAAGGAGAGAGAAGCTATGAATCAAGAAGAACTAGATAAAAAACTAAAAAAGCAAGAGATTTTAGTAAAAGATGAGAAAGTTTGATCGTATACGTATGAGGATCATATTAGTTCTATCGTTAAACAAGCAGAACAGAAAGGAGCTTTTGATAATTTACCTGGTAAAGGTAAACCTCTTAATCTCGATAAAGATCTTTCTTACAATCCTGAAAAACAACTTTATAGAACTTTAGCAAATAATCATGTTTTACCAAGGTGGATTGAGCTTTCAAAAGAAATTGACGATTTAAAAGAAAGACTAAAAGAAAATACAAATGCGGCAGAAGCAGCGGATTTAATTCGAACTATTAATAAAAAGGTTTTAGAACACAATTTACTTTGTCCACCAAGTGCGCAAAAAACGAGGGTGAAAACGGACTTTTAACAATTTTTCACAAAGCTATTTCTTGCTATATAATTAAGTAAGGCATTTTCAATTCATTACTAAAGGGAGGCAAATGTGATGAAGAATACGTATCAACTTCAAATTCCGACAGAACTAGAGCAGTATCGTAGTATTTTAGAAGAAAGTATAAAACCGTATGTTAAAGTGTCTGGAACATTAGCAGAGACAACACTTTTTGAAAGTAAGTTTGGTGGTTATCCGTATTTACCTATAGATCAAGAGCATCCTAAAGACTCAAATGGACAACCTATGATGCTACTTGCGCAGTTAAACTTTGAAGAAATTCCGCATGTTGAATATATGCCTCAAAAGGGAATGTTACAGTTTTTCGTAAGTGCTGATGATGAGCTTTATGGAGCAGATTTTGATCATCCAACAATCCAAAAAGACTTTCGAATTATTTATCATTCTACAATTATAGAAGATTTAAATAAGGTAATTACTGATTTTAGTTATTTAAACACTTTAGAATTAGAAGACTTTATCATACCTGAAGCAGCAAAACTGAATTTTGAGTTAGCTTATCAACCAGTAACACCAAGAGATTATAGATTTGAAATGATTTTTAGTGATAACATTGATTGGGAAGAAATTGTTGATGAAGAAAATAATACAGAATTAGGCGAACTGTATGATGATTTATGTAAAGATCAAGGACATAAAATTGGTGGATATCCATTTTTCACACAGACAGATCCGAGAGAATGGGAAGAAAAATACCAGCAACATGACATATTATTGCTGCAAATTGATACAGACGATTCATTAAATATTATGTGGGGCGATTCTGGGGTTGCTAATTTCTTTATACGTAAGGAAGAGCTGTTAAATCTAGATTTTTCCAATGTCATTTACAATTGGGATTGTTACTAGAAGATATAAATAAAATAATAGCAAATAAAAAAATCTTCCTGAAGGTGAGGAGGATTTTTTTATTTTAAAAATAAGTGTTATGTTAACTAGAATAAAAAAACAATGAGTGTAATGAAAGTCAAGCCTAAATAACAGAAATAACAACAAATAATGTGAAGTTGTAAAACG
>NZ_JBEUTW010000716.1:0-1661 GCF_040492675.1 Bacillus sp. AP50 | reverse complement strand
TATATATATACGAATTTATTATTTTTTACATTAATGTTTATTATTTTATTAGGTATAGGCTTAATTTTTTCATATTATTTTTCACAAAGTCTTTATGATGGAAAAGTAATTGGTTATAATCCGAGTCTTTATGGTGGGGAAGTAACCGGAGAATTTCGACAAGAATATCACAAGTTGTATAGTTACGGAATCTTCCAACACATATTTGCTTTTCTTTTATGGGGAATCGATTTCATGAGTATCCTTATTTCTTGTTATTTTATCATAGCCATTATAAGGCTGTTTCCAGTGAAGTCATGGATGAGTAAAATAATTTTATTCATCATTTTCGTTGCTATCTTTTCAACAATACAAACAATAGTAATGAATGTGTTAAGTAAATTAGAGAAATATGCAGTTACTATTAAAAGTTCTGGGTTCATAGATAAGAATGATTTTTTTGATACATCATTTTACCCTATTGAAGATTTCACTATTTTGGGTCTATGTTTTACTTGCTTGTTAATAATTGTACTCGTAGCGATTACAGGTCGCATTATCAATAAGAAATTAGAGATATAAAAAATCACTTTATAAGTAAAAGATATTTTGGGAGGAAAGCATGAGAACATCTAATCCAATGTTAAAAAAAGACAAATTCCATGAAGAGAAGACAAGCGCTTCTACGATGACAATAGGTGGAACGATAGGGAAAACATTCATTTTGCTTATCTTACTTCTTGCAGCATCTGTCTATTCCTACGTACAGATGACACAAGAGACAATGAAAATACCCGTGTTAATTGGAATTATAATAGTTACTCTAATTGTCGCTTTTGTGGTTATATTCGTTCCGCGCATATCCCCAATTTGCGCACCGATTTACGCAATATTACAAGGGGTTTTATTAGGAAGTATTTCAGCATATTATACAATGCGCTTTGGTGATTCTATCGCTTTAACTGCCGTATTACTAACAATTTCGATTTTATTTTCCATGTTAGTGTTATACGCAACTCGAATAGTAAAAGTAACTAAAAAGTTTCGTGCGGTTGTAACGGTTGCAACACTTGGAATTTTTATTATGTATTTTATTGTTTTCTTATTGAGCATCTTAGGGGTGACTGTTCCATATATTCATCAAGGTGGGACAATTAGTATTATCATAAGTGCAATTGTAATTGTTGTTGCTGCATTAGATTTATTACTAGATTTTGATTCAATTGAACATGGTACTCATAGTGGAGCACCAAAGTATATGGAATGGTACAGCGCAGTAGGACTTATGATGACATTAGTATGGTTATATCTAGAGATCCTTCGTCTGGTTTCTTACATTATGAAAAACAAAGACTAGAAAACATCCTGCATGGTTCAAACATGCAGGATGTTTTTGTATTTCGTAGTATCAATTAGCTCACGTTATGTAGAGAAAGAAAAATTTCATTTAGAGGGTACTTCAAAACTTTAGCTTGATGGTGATGTGGTGCTCCCCCTATAAGCTCAATAGGTCATAGTTGGAAAAAAGTAAGGCTATGGCCTATTTTTACACGTATCTCGGTTGTACCCCTTTAACCGATGAATATTGCAAATAAGAACGGCCCATTCAATATTTTCTATTCAAATATGATAGAATGAAGATATATCCAAAACGGAGGGAAAACAAATGAACTCAAACACAA
>NZ_JBEUTW010000715.1:0-1938 GCF_040492675.1 Bacillus sp. AP50 | reverse complement strand
GTTATATACAATGCGTTCATTCCTTTATTATTTTTTCATCTATACTGTATCTTACTTTACTTTATTTTTGTAAACAAATAAAAAAGATTTTGTAAATGCAGTTCAAAAAGCAGGTAGATGCATTCCATATATTGTATAGTATTATATAGTAAGAATTTTTTAAATATAGAATGGTATTACCCATTTACACAAAGGAGAGTTAACATATGGCTACTCGTCACATCATTACAATGTTAGAAAAAACACTACAAGTTGAAACAGAAAACACAATTTCTCATTTAAATGTATCTTTATCTGATCGTTTTCTTTCTCAAAGCACAGCAATACATGAAAACAATTGTTATCATACAATTGGTGAATGGTACAAAAATCATTTCTTATTCCAACAAGATGATTTCCTTTGGGCTAAATATGCCTTCTATGACGCATATTGTGAAGCCATCAAAAAACAAGGTCATCTTACAAAACGTGTTCGCCAAATATTAGAATCATTAGCTCGAATGCATGGAAAACAGTATATTGCTTCTATACTAAATATGCCATTTCCTAATGAACGCGCTAAAGGGACAGCGTAATTTAGCCATGTTCTGCGTAAGCAAAACATAGCTAAATTATTTTCTAGGATGCTTTACCAATAAAATGTTCATATCATATGAACTGATGAAACCGGTGTCATTATAATGATAGAAAATATAGTAAACAGGAAAACCCCCACGTACATCTCTCATCCATTGGAATAGAGAAATACGTGGGGGTATACTTGTTCCTTATTATTTCATCATCTGCTTAATCAGTTCGCGATTTCTCTTCTTAAATACTTCATTATGAGAAGAAACCATTCCATACTCACTTGCATCTGGTTGGATAAATTGTTTTGCTTTATTCACAGCATTTCCAGCATCTTGGAATGCACCTGCAATTAAGTGTAGTTTCCCTTCGTGCTTTAAAATATCTCCAGCAGCATATAATCCATCTACTGAAGACTCACTATTTGCATTACCTGCAATATAATAATTATCTATAATTGCAACGTCTAACTCACTATTTTCTAATAATGTAATGTCGCGTTCATATCCATGATTAATAATAACTTCATCAATAGGTAAATGAGAAACCTCACCTGTTTCATGATTTGTTAATTCTACATATTCGATCGCTTCATGATTATCACCAGCAATTAATTTTGTAATCGATGTATTAAAGAAACACTCCGCTGAGCTGTTCATAAGTTGTTTTACTTGTGCTTCATGACCAGATAATTCTTCTTTTCTATAGGTTACATACACTTTTTTCGCAATTGGTTCTAATTCATTTGCCCAATCAACAGCAGAATTGCCTCCACCGGAAATAATAACTGTTTTACCTTTAAAACGCTTTAAAGATTTAACTGTATAATTTAAATTTGATACTTCAAATCGCTCAGCACCCTCAATAGATAACTTTTGCGGTTTCAATATACCACTTCCTGTTGCGACGATAACTGTTTTTGAAAAGTGTTCTTCCCCAGTACTTGTTTTTAATGTAAAAGTACCATCTTGATTACGAATAATTGATTCCACTTTTGTATCTAATACAACTTCTGGCTTAAATGTTAACCCTTGCTGTACAAGTTGTTCAATTAACTTATCACCTGTAACTGGTAATAGTCCTCCTACATCCCAAATCATTTTTTCCGGATACACATGTATTTTTCCACCTAAATGTGGTTGAAATTCTATTATTTTCGTTTTCATTTCTCTGAGTCCACTATAAAAAGCTGAATAAAGCCCTGCAGGTCCTCCGCCTATCACGGTTACATCAAACAATTCTTCTCGATTCATTCGTGCTCACTCCTCAGCTACTAATCATTGATTATCATTCTCAATAAAATATAACCTGTTTCCGCAAAATTTACAATCAAAATTACTATTGACAATACACCTATATAAAATTATATTA
>NZ_JBEUTW010000714.1:0-1842 GCF_040492675.1 Bacillus sp. AP50 | reverse complement strand
GTATGTGATTTGGGTTTTATAGAAAGAGAGCAGCTAACAACAGCTAGCTGCTCTGCAGGTTCTGTAAGACAAAACAGAAAAGAATATTAACAGAATATAAAGGTTTATCCTGGTTGTTTGAACGTAGTTAAAGAAAGAATATCACATACTATCAATGTTAATAAAAACTATCTGTGGCTTTCACTTCTTTATTTTATTCACAAATAGTTCCAGTAGCTATTCCGGTTGGAGCGACACCTACTGGGACATTAGTGATAACAGTATTCGTAGCAATATCAATAACGGAAACAGTATTACTAGCTTGATTTGTAACATATGCTCGAGTGCCATCAGGTATGATGGTTACTTGATCAGGGGATAAACCAACAGAAATTGTATCAATCACAGTATTTGTCGCAACATTTATTACCGATACATTATTGCTAACCTTATTTACAACGTAAATAAGGTTTCCACCCGGTGTAATATCTATACCAACAGGTTCGGTACCTACGTTAATTGTATTAATAACTGCATTGGTAGCGGTGTTAATAACAGAAACTGTATTGCTGTTTTGATTCGTGACATACGCACGAGTACCATCTAGTGTAAACACGATTATTCTAGGACGAATGCCAACAGGGATGGTAGCAATAACTGTGTTGGTAGCAGTATTAATGACAGAAATTGTGTTGCTTAATTCGTTTGCAACATATGCAAAGGCACCATTTGGGGAAACAGTAATCCCTTGTGGAGCGATGCCAACAGGAATAGTATTAATAACTGTGTTTGTTGCCGCATTAATGACAGAAACCGTATTATTACCATGATTTCCAACATAAACAGTTGTGTTATTTGGAGAAACAGCTACACCTATTGGATTAGTTCCAACAGGAATGGTAGCGATAACAGTATTCGTAGCAGTATCAATAACGGAAACGGTATTAGAAAAAATATTAGTAACATAAGCACGAGCTCCATTTGGTGAAACTGTTACTTCAAGTGGTGCATTACCTACAGTAATTGTATCAACTACTATATTTGTTCCGGTGTTAATTACAGATACTGTATCATTTGTAGGGTCATCTATGAGTCCTGCATTTGTAGCATATACTAGGAAATTACATGCAGGTCCGGTTGGCCCGGTCGGTCCGGTCGGTCCAGTCGGTCCCGGTGGACAATCACAATCTCCAGTAGGTCCTGGTGGTCCTTCAGGTCCTTGAATCCCTTGCACACCTTGAGGTCCAGTAGGTCCCGGTGGTCCTTCCGGCCCTTCAGGTCCTTGAATTCCTTGTACACCTTGAGGTCCAGTGGGTCCCGGTGGTCCGGGAATTCCCATTCCGGTCCCTGAACCAGTAGGTCCCGGTGGTCCCGGAGGCCCTTGAATCCCTTGTACGCCTTGAAGTCCTTGAGGTCCCGGTGGTCCTTCCGGCCCCTGAATCCCTGGTACGCCTTGAGGTCCTTCCGGTCCTTCCGGCCCCTGAATTCCTTGCACACCTTGAGAACCCTGAGCGCCTCTAGGTCCAGGAAATCCTCTAGGTCCAGTGGCTCCAGTCGGCCCCGGTGTTCCGATGTTACTTAATAGCGAACTATTTAAGATTCCTTGTAAAATTAAGTTGAATGTTTGCTGTAATAAGGGGTCCGATATATTTGAACAACTTATAAGTGAAGACAAGCTTTGGAATAGAAATTGGAATAATGCTGAGATTTGAGTGAGGGATGCAGTAGGTAAGGAATTAATTAATTGATTTATAGTTCTTATAACTAAATTTCTATTTGGTGTATTTGGTTGTACTGTTATTAATAAATCATTTAATGCCTGTAATGCTGATTGGAGTATTTGTATAGTTGTTGGATTTGGTG
>NZ_JBEUTW010000713.1:0-2408 GCF_040492675.1 Bacillus sp. AP50 | reverse complement strand
ATTCTAGACAGCCTTTTTATTATATTTTTCAACATATTTTTCATACACATTGTGACAAGAAGTGACAATTATTACAGCAATGTAACATTTTTTATGAAAACATTACACACACAATGAAAATAATAGTATACTAGTACGTACATAATGTTATTTTCATCATTTTTATACAAAAAATGTAATACATATATTTATACATAAATTTCTGGGGGGAAATAAATGAGGCTAAGTAAAATACTGATTGGTTCTGCAATTGCTGGGGGCATATTACTTTGTGTAGGCGGTGTTGGGGGATATCAATATGTATCCAAATTAAATAATCAATTAGATACTACTGCATTACCAAATACTACATTTGAAGGTATTTCTCTCGATGGAAAAAATAAGAAAGATATTCAAGCAATTATTAATCAAAGGGTAACTGAATTAGATCAAAAATCCCTTACCTACATATTCCAAAACGATAAACAAACTTACACATGGAAAGATTTAGGGGTAAATTATAAAGAGAAAGATATTATTGACAAAATCTTCAAAGAACAAGAAGGAAACGTAATGAATCGTTACAAAATGCGCAAGCAAGCTGAAAACGGTGAATTAAAACGTGACTATAAATTAACACCACAATTAAATGCAACAGCTTATGAAACCTTTATAAAAGATAAATATAATGAAACATTAAAAAATCCTGTTAATGCAGAATTAAGCATTGAAGGCTCAACAGTAAATGTTAGTCAAAGCCAAAACGGAGAAAAAATTGATAAAGGAAAACTAAACAGTTTAACAAACGAAGCTATTACTACTGGTAAATCAGATGTTACATTACCAGTTACATTCATAAAACCAGAACGTTCTACAGAAGATATACAGAAAATGGGTATTAAAGAAGTCATTGCTGAATATTCTACTCCAATGGCTGGCCGTAACGGAAATCAATCATTTAACGTAAATAAGTCAGCTAATACTTTAAGTGGGGTTATTGTGGCACCTGATGAAACATTTAGTTTTAACGGCCGCGTTGGCGTAACTGATGCTGCACATGGTTACAAATCTGCAGCAGTATATTCACAAGGTAAAGTAATACAAAGTGCAGGCGGAGGAGTTTGCCAAGTCAGTAGTACTTTATACAGCGCAGCTTTAAGGGCTGATTTAGGAATTGTTTCTCGAAGCAATCATTCTATGCCAGTAAATTATTTACCACTTGGGCAAGATGCAGCAGTAGCAGATTATGGTCCAGATTTAAAATTTAAAAATAATACAGGCAATCATATTTATATTCAAGCATTTTCAAATGGAGGTAGTATTACTACACGCATTTTCGGTACAAATACTGGTAAAAATGTTGAAGTTTCTTCTCAAGTAATTAGTAGGACTAGTGATAAAATCACAGCGGTTACGTATAAAAAAGTAACACAAAACGGGGAAGTAATATCAAATGGACAAATTTCAAAAAGTGTATATAAAAGCGCCCCAAAAGAATAGATAATATCAACCGAATAACATAAAGAAAAAGGCGTGATTAAATCACGCCTTTTTCTTTTGCAGTAATAGTAAAAAAGTTTCAAGATGGTCTTTCGTTTCTTCTAAAGACCACATACGATTTCCTTGCTTCGCAGCTAATACACACGCCTCTTCCCACGCGTTCTTTTTCTTCATATTTATTAATTCATCACGTAATTTCAAAACAATTTCTTCGTCTTCTTGTTCAATAAACTCTTCCATCACGCTTACTATTTCATCCTCATGAATACTTAACGTACAGTACGATTTAAGAAAGTATTGTAATGTCATATACATAATGTACTCCCCCTTCTTATTTATCAGATGGATAAGAAGTAATAATCTTAAACCCTAATTCCCCTGACTTATCTCTTGCTAAAACAGTAACAGTTTTTACCAACTTTTCTTTTACACTCATATTTTTCTTTATTACCGTTTTTCCAACAGGGAATGAATGAGTTGTATTTACTACGAGACGAGCCTCTTTAGAATTTTTTAACCAATCTTGAATTTCCTTGTCATGTTGCTTCAAGCTATCTTTTACAGCTTTCGTCGCTGTTTCTTTATCATAGTATGTACTTGCGGCTGACACTTTATCTGTCTTCAAGCGATTCTTCAAATCCTCTTCTGACTTGCCTACATGTCTTTCAATCGTATGACCATTTTTAGGTGGTCCTTCCATTTCATCTAAAATATTATCACTAATTTTTTCTACCGATGTAGCTTGATTACCTGTCTGTTTCTCTGTTTTTTGTTCTTTTCCTGCACATCCACTTAAGATCAGCATTAATGCCAATAAACTACTGAAGAAAAGACTACTTATTCGTTTCATCATATCACCTCTTCCATGATTATTATCGCAACTTCACTAAAAGTCAATTTCACAACGAAAAAATCTATCAGTTTTCATT